>NZ_VPDX01000002.1:0-220156 GCF_013417475.1 Acinetobacter sp. YH12249
CATGCTTCTGCAATTGCTCAACCATCAAATAGAAAGTTGACCATGAGATGCCTGTGTATCGCTTGAACTGAGGATCAGAAAGCTTGTTTGAATCGATGTATTTCATCCGCAGATTATGCACGAATGCTAAGAAATCCGGAGTGCAAATATTAACCAAAAAGAAGATCGTTTTTTGATTTATGAAAGAGATCTAATATCAGAGGAAACTCTTATAGGTACAACTCGATAGTTAAAATCATTTTCAAGAATAGATCCTAAAATATTTGAAACTGTATGAATTTTACTTCCAATTGCACCCACTAAACCAAGTATTAGTTCAGAATTATCCTTTTCATGTTCTATAAGATTTTTCATATTTTATACCATTAAAATTTGCTTATAAAATAAACATATTTAAGGCTAATTTAAATACTATTAAAAATTTAATCTTTATTTCATACAACTGCTGATAATTATATAAATTAAAATTAGCATCAGAAATAAATTAAAGATTAGAAATTATAGAAAATTTGGCACGATAACTGCTTTATTTTGATGCAAATTTTAAATGCTAAAAATTATTTGGTTTCAATTTGGAACAAATACAGGATTTATCAGCATCAGTAGGGTAGTTATGAAAATTTATACGCAACGTTTGGAAAACATTGCACCAGAAAGTGATTTTGAGTCTCTTGAACTCACATTCGATACACGACAAAAGAGCCGTTTTCGTGCAACTTTAAGAAATAGTGTCGATATTGGTGCAGATTTACCACGTACTGGAATCTTGCGTAGTGGTTCTTTTATAGCAACTGAACAGGGTGACATTCTTCGGGTTGATGCGAAACCTGAAAAATTGATGCAGGTGACTACGGACAATAGCTTTGACTTATTAAAAGCAGCCTATCATCTGGGGAATCGTCATGTTCCTCTCATGTTAACACCTACTGCATTGTACTTTGAACCGGATCATGTACTGGCTGAAATGGTGCAGGGTTTAGGTCTTGAAGTTCAGGAAGTCATGCACCCATTTGAACCTGAAAGTGGGGCTTATGCACAGCATCAGCATGACCACCGTTTAAGCCCAATCAAGGCTTTACATCATGTCCATCACTAATGCTTCTCAACTGCTCAGCTTGCTGACTTTATCTTCAACGGCATTGCCGATTGGAGCGTATTGTTATTCGCAAGGGGTGGAAAGCGCCATCGAAAAAGGCATGGTGCATGATGAAGCCTCTTGTGTGAGCTATTTTCAGGAAGTATTGGAAATGCTGCTGGTGCGTTTTGAGCTTCCAGTACTCAAGCGTCTGGTAGAGACTTTTGATGATGCAGAACAGTTTCACTATTGGGCGGAACTGTATCGGGCCAGCCGAGAATCCAAAGAATTACTGGCTGAATCTCAGCAGTTGGCATTTTCCTTGAATGCATGGATTAGAGATGTTTTAAAACAGCCCCCGAGCGTAAAAAAACAATTTGGGTTTGTACCGGTGTATGCACATTTATGTGGTGAGCTGGGTTTAGATCTTGCCGATGTCTTAACTGCTTATAGCTTTACGGTTTTGGAAAATCAGGTGCTTGCAGCAGTAAAAACCATTCCACTGGGGCAAATGAGCGGGCAGCGGATTATTTGGCAATTACATCAGGAGATTCCTGAAGCTGTACAGGCGGCATTAATTTTAGAAGATTATGAAATCAGCAGCGCATTACCGCAATATGCCATATTGAGTATGTCGCATGAAACCCAGTATTCACGCTTATTCCGGTCTTAGTTTTCAGATTAGATCAGCAGTAAAAAGTTTGAAAAGCATCATTAAAACTGGTGCCAAGAAAATGTAAAAAAGGAAATCAACATGTCAGAACGTAGTCCATTACGCGTTGGAATTGGTGGTCCGGTTGGATCAGGTAAAACCGCTTTAACCCTGAATTTATGTCTTGCACTGCGTGAAAAATACAATATGGCAGTGGTGACCAATGACATCTACACCAAAGAAGACTCGAACTTTTTAACCCGTCATGAAGCGATGTCGCCAGACCGTATTATCGGTGTAGAAACAGGAGGTTGCCCACATACTGCGATTCGTGAAGATGCGTCCATTAACTTGGCTGCGATTGATGATTTGTGTGAAAAGTTTGATGGGCTGGAGCTGATTATTATTGAAAGTGGTGGCGATAACCTTGCGGCAACCTTTAGTCCTGAATTGTCCGATTTAACTCTCTATGTGATCGATGTGGCCGGTGGCGAGAAGATTCCACGTAAAGGTGGTCCGGGAATTACCAAGTCAGATCTGCTGATTATCAATAAAACAGATTTGGCGCCAATGGTGGGGGCTAGTCTCGAAGTGATGGACCAGGATGCAAAGCGGATGCGTGGTGATAAACCATTTTTATTTTCTAATATGAAAACACAAGATGGCTTGAACGAGATTATCAGCTTTATCGAAAAACAAGGTTTATTTAAGTCTTAAGGGGAAATTCATCATGCGTCTATTCAAACAGTTACTGGTCGCAGGTATTGCTGCTTTACCTATGTTGGCAATGGCTCACGCGGGACATGACCATCACAATGGATTCTGGTCTGGCTTTGTCCATCCTTTTACCGGTTTAGATCACCTGATGATGGCGATTGCCTTTGGTGTATTGATGTGGACTGCAAATCAGCGCTGGAAAATTATGGGTCTTATCGGTCTGGCAGTAGCGATGGTTGCAGGCTTTGTGCTCGGGAGTGAAGGTCTGCTTTCAACTTCACTGGCTGAGTCAGGCATCATCACTTCACTGGTCATTTTAGCTGTTGCGCTGTGGACTAAATCGAATAAGGTTTTGCCTGTCGCTGCAATTTTATTGGCCAGCTTTCACGGCGTAGCGCATGGAAGTGAATTGGGTCAAGGTGGACATGTATCACTATTAATTGTCGGTATGGTTTCAGCAATGGCTTTGATTTATGGTGCAGGCTTGGCTCTAGGTGCATTCGTGAAAAAATATGTGCCTTATGGCAAGCAGATCGTTGGTGGTTTAGCTGCAGTTGTTGCTGTTATTGGTTTGGCTTAATGCTTCATTAATCATTTGCAGATGAAATTGAGTTGATTTGTTGATGCACGAACTGGCAGAAAAAAGCACACAGCAGAACTTATGGTATGCACGTCTGGAAATGGGATTTCAGGCTCAGCAACAGACTGCGCGAACCATTTTGCAACATCGCAAGCATCATGGACCGGTACGCATCCAGAAAATGTTATGGCCTGAATCTAACGGAATCTGTCATGCCATTATCGTGCATCCGCCAGCTGGGATCGCCGGTGGGGATCATCTCACTTTTGATATGCAGGTGGATGCCAATGCTCATGCCTTGGTGACCACACCGGGTGCGGGTAAGTGGTACAGAACCAATGACAAGCAGGCTTTTCAGCACATCCATATCCGTTTAAATGACAATGCCATTTTTGAATGGCTACCTCAAGAAACTATACTATTTGATAGGGCTAATGCCAGTTCCGAAACAATCGTCCATTTAGATACAGCAGCCAGTTTTATCGGTTGGGATATGCTGGTGATCGGACGTCAGGCAAGAGATGAGCAGTTTGAACAGGGAGCTTATCAAAACCGGTTTCAGCTTTGGCGTAAAGACAAGTTGCTGGTTGCAGATACTTTGAATTTTAAAGGCAATGACCGCTGGCTCAGTTCGTGTCTAGGTATGAATGGACATGCGGTGATGGGCAGCTTTTGGGCTGTACCGCCTGAAAAATATCGTGCGAGTTTTTATCTGGAACCACATCTCGATTTAATTCGTGAACTGATTATGCGGATGGATGTACCGATTACCTTGACTTTGCTTGGTGATGTAATTAGTGCACGTTTTCTGGGAGATGATGTCCGTCAATGCCATGATGGTTTTGCTGCAATTCGCGCTCGATTAAGACGTTACTGGTTCGGTCTGGATGAGGCATTTCCGAGGATTTGGCGGACGTAATCCTTTAATTCCCTCTCCTTATAGGAGAGGGTTAGGGAGAGGTGATTAAACATTTATTAAAACCCTTCCTTTAACTCCCTCCCAAAGGGAGAGAGAACACCAAATATCGAATCTTGCACATATTTTGCTTAGAAATACATATATATCAATGAGGAACCAGTTATGGAACTCAACCCTACAGAAAAAGATAAACTGCTGATTTTTACTGCGGGTCTGGTGGCAGAGCGTCGTAAAGCTCGTGGTTTAAAACTGAATTATCCAGAAGCCATTGCCTATATTTCTGCGGCATTGCTTGAAGGTGCGCGTGATGGCATGACGGTCAGTGAATTAATGCATTACGGTACGACCTTATTGACACGTGATGATGTCATGGAAGGCATTCCGGAAATGATTGCAGAAGTGCAGGTCGAGGCAACCTTTCCAGATGGATCAAAGCTGGTCACTGTCCATCAACCGATCGTATAGGAGCAGCATATGATTCCAGGGGAAATTTTTACACCTGAGAGCGATATTGAAATGAATGTCGGTCGGGAAGTTTTGAAGGTAACTGTTGCTAATATTGGTGATCGACCGATTCAGGTCGGATCACATTTCCATTTTGCCGAAGCGAATGATGCCTTGCAGTTTGATCGTGAACTAGCCAAAGGCTTTCGCTTAAATATTGCAGCGGGAACGGCGATTCGTTTTGAACCTGGGCAAAAACGCGATGTGGAATTGGTTGCATTAGCAGGTAAACGTGAGGTTTACGGTTTCGCCGGGCGAATCATGGGCAAGCTCGATTCATAAAAATTGCAGCAGAATTATAAAGGTTTATAAATCATGAAAATGTCACGTCGTGCTTATGCCGAAATGTTTGGACCGACTGTAGGAGATCGTGTTCGTCTAGCTGATACCGAATTATTTATTGAAGTCGAACAGGATTTCACCACTTATGGTGAAGAAGTTAAATTTGGTGGCGGCAAAGTCATTCGTGATGGTATGGGGCAATCACAACTTTTGTCATCCGATGTGGCTGACACTGTCATTACAAATGCGCTGATTGTTGACTGGTGGGGTATTGTAAAGGCCGATGTAGGCCTAAAAAATGGTCGAATCTGGAAAATCGGTAAAGCCGGTAACCCGGATATCCAGCCAAATATTACCATTCCACTCGGTGCAGCTACAGAAGTCATTGCTGGCGAAGGACAAATATTAACAGCTGGCGGAATTGATACCCATATTCACTGGATCTGCCCACAACAGGTTGAAACGGCACTGATGTCTGGTACAACCACGATGGTCGGTGGCGGTACAGGTCCGGCGGCTGGAACTTCTGCGACTACAGTAACTCCAGGACCTTGGCATATTGCCACCATGTTGCAAGCGATTGATGATTTACCGATGAATATCGGTTTATTAGGTAAAGGCAACTTAAGCCAGCCAGAGCCAATTGCAGAACAAATCAAAGCTGGTGTTGTTGGTTTAAAATTACATGAAGATTGGGGTTCTACACCTGCAGCGATTGATAACTGTTTGACTGTAGCCGACCAGTACGATGTGCAAGTGGCCATCCACACTGACACACTAAACGAAAGTGGCTTTCTAGAAGAAACTTTAGCAGCTTTTAAAAATCGAACCATTCATACTTATCATACTGAAGGTGCAGGTGGTGGACATGCACCGGACATTCTAAAAGCCATTGGTCAACCGAATGTATTGCCATCTTCAACTAATCCAACTCGTCCATATACCGTTAATACCATCGATGAACATTTAGACATGTTGATGGTCTGTCACCATTTAGATCCAGCGATTGCAGAAGATGTGGCCTTTGCAGAAAGCCGTATCCGACGCGAAACCATTGCTGCAGAAGATATATTGCAGGATATGGGTGCGATTGCCATGATGTCATCAGACTCTCAGGCGATGGGTCGTGTGGGTGAAGTAATTTTACGGACTTGGCAAACGGCGCATAAAATGAAAGTGCAACGTGGGCCTTTGGAAGGTGATACAGCCTATAGGGACAATAACCGGGTCAAACGTTATATCGCCAAATATACGATTAATCCTGCAATTACTCACGGTTTAAGCCATGAAATCGGCTCTGTTGAAGAAGGTAAGTTAGCCGATCTGGTACTGTGGAAACCTGCATTCTTTGGGGTGAAACCATCCATGATTATTAAAGGTGGCATGATTGCAGCAGCACCAATGGGTGATATTAATGCTTCTATTCCAACACCACAGCCTGTGCATTATCGTCCGATGTTTGGGGCTTATCCACGTGGAGTGCATAACACCTGTATTACATTCTTGTCGCAAGTCGCAATTGATAATGGCGTACATGAAAAATTAGGTCTGAAAAAGTTGATTTCACCATGTAAGGCGACACGCCAGGTAACTAAACAGGATATGAAACATAATAGTTACTGTCCTGTGATGGAAGTGCATCCAGAAACTTATGAAGTTCGTGCTGATGGTGTGCATTTGACTTGTGAGCCAGCGGAAGTGTTGCCGATGGCGCAGAGGTATTTCTTGTTTTAATTGCTTCTAAAATTCCTCTCAAAAGAGGGATTTTTTTTCAAAGTATATTTGAGTTATATAATTTAATCTTTAGTGTTAATTTATCAAGACTAAAAAAATTGATTTTATTATGAACTTAGAAAAAATTTTACATGTACTTATGCAAGAAGTCTCAAGACCAGATTATTTAAGGCAATTTGAAAATATTAAATGTGATGATCAGTATTATTATCTCTATAAGCATTTAAGCTTTGATCCAAAGCTTCAAGTGTTAAATTTATTTAAAAAACTTCAATTAAAGTTTACCCATCCTGATAATTTTAATGATCCATATGATTGTATGGCATCTATTGAATTCAATAATGCGCCGAATGATGTTAAAGAAATTCTACATCAACATTTCTCTACAGCTATAAAAGCAAAGCTGAGTGTAACTTGTTTTAATAATAATCCATTAAATATGCTTATGTGGTCTCATTATGCTCAAAGCCATAAAGGTTTTTTAGTTGAATTTAAAATCCCACATCCTAATCCTAAAGCTATGGTACATGAGGTATTTAATGTCCAAGCTGTAAAATATCAGAATGAATTTCCAAAAATTCCTTTAGATATATCAAATCCATTAGCAATGTTTGATGTAGCAAATGGAGCAAAATTGCTGGATTTCGTTACGAATCAATATTTAATAAAATCAACAGATTGGTCATATGAAAATGAATTTAGAACATTAGCACATGATTATGACTCTAGTAATTTTAATTCACTGTTAAAAGAAATTCCTGCAACTTATATATCTTCAGTGATTTTGGGGGCAAAGCTCACTAATCATGACCCAAATAAAATGGCTTTAATTGAATCAATTAATTATTTTAATAAATACTATCAACAAGATATTAAAGTTTATGAGGCTGTTCTAAAACCTAATAGTTTTAAAATCACTGTTCCTAATCACCCAATTCTAGATAAAAATACTAAAACTTTAGCAGCATTTTTATCTAATTAAACTTGTGGAATGATAAGAAATATTAGGAATATTTTTAAATTTCATAGATGTTCTATTATGGCGCATATATTGCTTGTCACGCTTAAATAATTTTACTGTTTGATATAACACATCAGGGATTAAACGTGACCAGTACCTATCTACGCGGACAAGAACTCATAGATCAAATTCGAAACCAGCCTTATTCACGTGACTTGATTGGCTATCATGGTGATGTACCTAAAGTAGAATGGCCCAATCAGGCCCGTGTCGCAGTTCAGTTTGTGCTGAATTATGAAGAAGGTGGTGAAAACCACGTTGAACATGGTGATGCCGGTTCAGAACAGTTTCTATCTGACATTATTGGCGCAGCCAGCTTTCCAGACAAACACATGTCGATGGATTCCATGTATGAATATGGCTCACGTGCAGGCTTCTGGCGCATTCATAACGAGTTTAAAAAGCGTAATCTGCCGATGACTATTTTTGGGGTTGGGATGGCTTTAATCCGTAATCCTTATATAGTCGAAGCGATTAAAGAAGCTAATTATGATGTAGTTTCACATGGTCAGCGCTGGGTGCATTATCAGGACATGCCAATTGAGCTTGAACGCCAATATATGGATCAGGCGATTAGCGTACTGGAAACCCTGTTCGGCAAAGCACCGACTGGCTGGTATACCGGTCGTGATAGTCCAAATACCCGTCAGTTACTGGCTGAATTTCCTCAGATTCAATATGATTGCGACAACTATGGAGATGACTTGCCATTTTGGAGTACATTGACCAATCAGGCAGGTGAAACACGCCCTCATTTGATCATCCCCTATACTTTAGAAAGCAACGATATGAAATTTAGTTCACCGGGCGGCTTTAATAGCGGGGAACAATTCTATCAATATTTAAAAGATGCCTTCGATGTGCTCTATGCTGAAGGTGAAACTGAACCAAAAATGCTATCGATCGGGATGCATTGTCGTATTTTAGGGCGGCCAGGACGCTTTAAAGCCCTACAAAAGTTCCTCGATTATGTGCAAGGTCATAAAAAAGTCTGGATTTGCCGACGGGGTGATATTGCAACGCATTGGTATAAATATCACGCACCAAAATGAGAAAAATATATTAAAAAAGAGAACCTTGAGTTCTCTTTTCTGCTTTATATATTATATAAAAATACAAGATCAAAAAGATTTGGCACTGTTATTGCAAAACCTGTACTGAACAAAAAATGAATATCATCAGGCGATTTAATAGTGCAACTCGTTGAATTTAATCAGGCATCTCCAGAAGAGGCCATTACCTTTTTAAAGCACTGTGTGCAAATACCGAGCTGGTCGACCCAGATTGAAGCAAAGCGTCCTTATACATCTGTTGAAGATGTATTGAATATAGCCAGACAACAGGCTACAACCTGGACCTGGGACGAAATCAAAGCAGCTTTGGATAATCATCCACGTATTGGTGAAAAAAAGGCACAGGCTGAATTAAGCGAAGTTGAAAAAAACTTTTCCAATCGTGAACAGGCTGCGATAACTCAGGACGAAGCAACTCAGCAAGCTTTGCTAGAAGGCAATATCGCGTATGAAAAAAAATACGGCTATATCTTCCTGATTAAAGCGGCTGGTTTAAATAGCCAAGAAGTGCTGAATGCCTTGAAAGACCGTTTAGTTAATGATCCGGAAACCGAAAAAGGTATTGTCCATACGCAACTGGCGGAAATCGCTTTATTAAGACTGTCACAGGAGCTGCAAGCATGATCAGCACTCATATTTTAGACACGCATCTCGGCAAACCTGCAGCACATGTTTTGATCAAACTTTTTGATGAAGAAGGTGCCTTACTCGGTAAAGCATTTACCAATGCAGATGGTCGAGTCACAGATTTTGGTTTAACCGAATTTGAGGAAGGTAAATACAGTCTTGAATTTGCTACTTCTGATTATTTTGAAGGCTTAGGTCTAGAAACTTTCTTTCCTAAAGCAGTCATTCATTTTCAGGTGAAAGATGCCTCTCAGCACTTTCATATTCCTTTACTGATCAGCCCATTCGCGTACTCCACATATCGCGGAAGCTGATTTTTTTATTCAAGCTTTAAGGGAGAGAAAAAGAATGACAGAACAAAGCACAAACATTTCACCAGAACATGAATATCTTGGCGCAGGCAAAAGTGCAGCCTATGGCTTGCAACATGTATTGACCATGTACGGTGGTATTATCGCACCACCACTCATTGTGGGTACTGCCGCAAGTTTGGAAGCTACACAAATCGGTTTATTGATTGCGGCTGCATTGTTTGTTGGCGGTCTGGCTACGATTTTACAAACCATTGGAGTGAAATATATCGGGGCTAAATTGCCACTGGTACAAGGGGTTTCCTTTGCGGGTGTGGCGACGATGGTGGCGATTGTAACTACAGGTGGCGGCTTATCAGCTGTTTATGGTGCAGTCATCATAGCTTCATTAATTGGTTTCTTCCTTGCGCCTTATTTTTCTAGAATTATCCGTTTTTTCCCGCCAGTCGTGACCGGCTGTGTGATCACGATTATCGGTTTATCACTTTTACCCGTAGCCGTTCGCTGGATGATGGGGGGCAATAAAAATGCACCTGAATGGGGAAGTGTAGAAAATATCAGTTTGGCCGTGATGACCTTGGCCATTGTGATCTGTCTAAACTTGAGTAGAAATGCCTCGATTCGTCGCTTATCTATTTTATTGGCGATCGTATTGGGTTCAGTGCTGGCTTATCTGTTTGGTTTTGGCGATTTTAGTAAAGTCGGCAATGGTGCATGGGTACAATTTCCGAGTTTCTTTGCTTTCGGCATGCCAACTTTTGAACTCAGTGCAATCATTTCCATGCTGATCGTGACGCTGGTGATTATGACTGAAACAACAGCTGATATTATTGCTGTGGGTGAAATTGTTGGAACCAAAGTAGATTCAGAACGTATTTCCAATGGTCTGCGTGCAGATATGTTCTCAAGTGCAGTTGCACCGATTTTTGGTTCATTCATGCAAAGTGCTTTTGCACAGAACGTCGGGCTGGTAGCCATTACCGGGATTAAAAGCCGTTTTGTGGTCGCTGCTGGCGGTATGATTTTAGTGGTTTTGGGATTACTTCCAATTATGGGCCGACTAATCGCCGCAATTCCGGTTCCGGTACTTGGTGGTGCAGGATTGGTGCTATTTGGTACAGTGGCTGCAAGCGGCATCCGAACTCTGGCAAAAATTGATTATAACGAGCAAAAGAATTTGATTATTGTTGCAACTTCAATTGCAGCCGGCATGATCCCGATTATTGACTATTCTTTCTATGCTAATTTTCCAAAATGGTTTCAAACCCTATTTCATTCTGGCATCAGTTCAACCTGTTTAATGGCGATCCTTTTAAACATTCTGTTTAATCATCTGCAAATGTTCAAGTCGAAAACAGAGGTTCCGGAAAAGATTGCAGAAACGCTGCATTAAAGTATGATTTCCTCCATATGCCCATGCCAGTCATGGGCTTTTTTATCAAAAATTAAAAAAGTTGGCTTTGTTCTTGCTTAATCCAGAATGAGATTTTTAATTCCATTGGGGAACCTTATTTATGAAATTTACTCAAGTTGCTGCTGCAACATTACTTGCATTGGGTGCAGCATCTGCACAGGCAAAACCAGTCTGGCAGGATTTTAGCGTTACTGGGCTTTATGGGGAAAACTATGAAGTTGTAGATAAAAAACAGGCAACCCTAACTGTTGAATACGCTGCAAAAGTTAAATATGCAGATGTCTTCTTTTTCATTGACCGTATGCGTGGTTCCGATGATATTAAATCAAGCTATTTTGAATTTTCACCACGTTTAAGTCTGGGTGAAGTTTCAGGTCAAAAGCTGGCATTTGGTCCAGTGAAAGATGTTCTGGTAGCAACGACTTGGGAAGGTGGTGAAGGTTTTGATAACTTCCTGTACGGCGTAGGTTTCGACCTGGCTATTCCAAAATTCAATTATGCCAGCGTGAATCTTTATCGTGTAAATAACGAAAATATGGAAGACGACTATCAGCTCACCTTGACCTATGCTGTGCCATTTAAATTGGGTACTGAAGAATTCCTGGTAGATGGCTTCCTGGACTGGTCAACTGCTGAAGATGATCATGTGAGTGAGATGAACTGGACGACTCAGTGGAAATGGAATGTCGGCAAGCATATTTCTCCTGACACCAATTTATATCTCGGTATTGAGCATTCGGTTTGGAATAACAAATACGGTATTCCGGATGCAGATGAAAATAACGTGAGTGCTTTAGTGAAATATCATTTCTAAAATAAGAAATAAGAAATTAAAAAGCCCTTATCAATAAGGGCTTTTTAATGGGCTTAATTTTCGATAAAAATCTTTTCAGGAAAAGTATAAACATCACAGTTTGGACCAGTGCCGATCCGATCGATCACCACAAAATCACTCGGAGCTTCAAAGGTCAGCAAAGGATGATGCCAGGTACCGGCACGGTAATTTACACTTTGTGTACCATTACTGATAAAAGCCTGAATTTGACTGAGATCAGGCTTTTCATGATCCAGATTAGGCGCAACCACAATTAGAAATTTCTGGCCCTGCATCGGGATGAACGCTTGTGAACCGACAGGGTGACGTTCCAGCATTTCGATTGCAAAGGGAATGGCTGTAGTCTGAATATTTCTAAAAATACTTAGACCAACTTTAGCATCTGTTTCAGCAACCGCCAGAGCATGATAACGCTCGGTCTGCTGATCATTAATATGGAAAAAATCATTGCCTTCGCAGGCAATGACCTCGCCATAAGGCAAGAAACTTTCAGCAGTTAAGGGCTGTATTTTTATGGTTTGCATGCTCATAGATATAATTACTCAGGCAACTTTTCCCCACAGTCGAATCCGGCTAATGCCACCATCCGGAATCATGTTCACCCGAATATGAGAAATTTTTCCCTGTTTTAAGATTTCCTCAACAAAGCTATGAATATGATCCATCTGCATCTCTTGTGCTTCAAGCAGGAATGGCCAGAACATACTTTGCGGAATTAACTGCTGGTCAGTCGCATCTTCAATATAAATCGCTTGGATAGAGACTTGAGCAGGAAAGTTACCTTTAAAATGCGCGGTATCAATCTCAATTTTTTCAATCTGACCACTCTGACCCAGAGCCAAGATACACCAGTCAAAGCCGGGTGCACGACGGCGCTTGGTTTCCCAGCCATCACCCATATTGATGCCACGCCCCGGATTAATCAGATTACGTGGATGACCAAAGTGCGCATCACTATAGGCAATGACACGACCGCCATTTTCCAGAGCGACCAGATCAATCACCTGATTGCTGTCCTGAACCTGAATTTTTACTTCACCATAGACTTTAAAGCGAGCTACACCCCCGTCAGGGAAAATATTTAGGCGTACATGTGTAAAGACTTCGTCTGAATCAATATTAAAAATATGATGCTGGCTCGGACCTAATATACTGTTTGGTAAAATTGAGTGCCAGGTTGCGGTGCTTAAGTCACCATTTGGTGCATAGCAGGCTTTAACTGCAGCAGAAGCTGGATAGTTTCCGGTAAAGAATGTGGTATCAATATCTAGTGCTTTGATGGTTCCAGCTACCCCCAGTTTGACAATCGCCCAGTCATAGCCGGCATGACGCTTGCGGCGGGTTTCCCAGCCGTCCATCCATTTGCCATGATTATCAAATTTATCTTCAACAAAAATTGGTGCATCAAATTGCAACATTCGTTTTGCTTCAGCAAAAAAATCATCTGAACATTCAAGAATTTCTGCACCAATCCGGCTATCAGCCAAGTTGGTAAGCTGCTGGATATGGGCAGGGATCTCGAAAATGGGTGCAAATAATGTTGCCATAACTATCTTCCATTCAAATTATGTTTAACGTGAATCTAATTTTTTATAAAAGTCTGTAATTCTGCTGAAAGACCTTATAAAAACAGGTTTTTAATGAATAGATGAATGCACGGCTTGTGCCAACTTTTGAGAAAAATCAGTGCATTATTTTCGAAATGGCACGCTTTTAGCTACACAGGGAGGAAGAAACACAATTTTGAGAGGAGCATATAGATGGAGATTACAATTATTGGTGCAGGGATGGGGGGATTGACCACAGGAATTGCACTAAAAAAGTTTGGGCATAAAGTCACCATCTATGAACAGGCAGAAAAGATTTTACCGGTGGGCGCGGCAATTTCACTTTGGTCAAATGGGGTAAAATGTTTGAATTATCTGGGCTTAACTGAGCAGGTGGCCAAGCTCGGTGGTCAGATGGATCAGCTGGCCTATATTGATGGTTTGACGGGCGACACCATGACCCAGTTCAGTTTATTGCCTTTGATTGAAGAAGTGGGACAACGTCCATATCCGGTGGCACGTGCTGATTTACAGAACATGTTGATGGACGAGTTTGGCCGTGAAGATATTCAGCTGGGCAAGAAGATGGTTGAGCTGCAAGAACAGAAAGACGGTGTTCTGGTTAAATTTGCGGATGGTACAGAAATTAAAACAGACCTACTGATTGGCGCAGATGGAACCCATTCCATTACCCGTGCCTATGTACTGGGCGAACAGGTTTCTCGTCGCTATGCCGGTTATGTCAACTGGAATGGTCTGGTAGAAATTTCAGAAAAGCTTACTCCAGCAGATCAATGGACCACATTTGTCGGACAAGGTAAGCGCGTTTCGCTGATGCCTGTGGCAGACGGAAAATTCTATTTCTTCTTTGATGTACCGTTGCCGGTCGGTTTAGAGAATAATCGGGCAGAATATAAAACCTTATTGAAACAGTATTTTGAAGGTTGGTGTGCGCCGGTTCAGCATCTGATTGACGCGCTGGATGAACAGAAAACCAATCGGGTTGAAATTCATGATATTGAACCGTTTGCCCAGTTCTATAAAGGTCGTGTTGTAATTGTTGGTGATGCCGCACATAGCACCACACCGGATATTGGTCAGGGTGGTTGCCAGGCCATGGAAGATGCAATCTATCTGGCTCGTTCTTTACAGATTAATACGCTGGGTCTGGAAGATGCCTTGAAACGCTATCAGAACAAACGCAATGAGCGTGCCAATGAGCTGGTCTTGCGTGCACGTAAACGCTGTGATGTGACACATATGAAAGATGAAGCCGTGACCAAAGAATGGTATGAGGAACTGCGTAAAGAGCAGGGACCGCATATCATGAAAGGGATTATCAGCAATATTATTGGCAATCCTTTAGATTAATTCTGCGTTTAATCTCTTGGCAAAAAGCCCTTCATATCGAAGGGCTTTTTATATTTAAATAACAGCAATTCGCTAATAGATTTTTTAGGCCGCAAGTAAAGCTTTCGCTGCCTGACGATGTGCAGCCTGAACCGCTTCAAGATCCAGATTCAGGATTTCCCGGTCTTTAACGACCCATTGTCCATTCACCATGACATGTTCGGCACGGTCTGCACCGCACAGTAACAGGCCGGCAATCGGATCATGAATCCCTGAAAAACGCACATCATCCAGACTATAAAAAGCTAAATCTGCCTGAAAATCTGCTGCGATTTGTCCTAGGTGCTTTTCACGTCCCAGTACCTGTGCCGAGCCTTGTGTGGCCCAGGTTAAAGCACGTTCAGGCGTAATCACTTCTGCACCATATTTTAAACGTTGTAAATACATCGCCTGCCGAGCTTCCAGAATCAGGTTAGACGCATCACCCGAAGCAGAGCCATCCACACCCAGACCAATGACTGCTCCTGCTTCCAGTAGATCCATGGTTGGACAAATCCCTGAAGCCAGACGCATATTGGAATGCGGACAATGACAGATACCGACTTGAGCCCGCCCTAAGCGTTGGATCTCATCGGCATCAAAATGAATGCCATGCGCCAGCCAGGTTCTGGAATTAAGCCAGCCTACACTTTCCAGATAATCGACGGTGCGCATGCCAAATTTAAACAGACAAAATTCTTCTTCATCCAGTGTTTCGGCCAGATGGGTATGCAGACGTACATCCAGTTTTTCTGCCAGTGCAGCACTTTCTCGCATAATTTCTTGGGTGACTGAAAATGGTGAACATGGTGCAAGCGCAATATTGACCATCGCATCAGCACTACGCTGGTGATATTTCTGCACCAACCGTTCTGAGTCCAGCAGAATGGTGTCCATATCCTGTACGGTATGCTGCGGTGGCAAGCCACCAGAATCTTCACCCAGACTCATGGAACCTCGGGTCAGCATGACCCGAATCCCTAATTGTTCTGATGCTTCAACCTGAACATCAATGGCATCGGACAGCTGCTGTGGAAACAGATAATGGTGATCCGCAGCAAAGGTACAACCGGAAAGCAGTAATTCAGACAATGCAATTTGAGTGGCTAGATAATGCTGTTCAGTATTCAATTTGGCCCAGACCGGATATAAGGTTTTTAGCCATGGAAATAGCGGCGCATTGACCACGGGAGCCCAAGCACGGGTCAAGGTCTGATAAAAATGATGATGGCTATTAATCAGTCCCGGTGTAATCACCAAATTCTGGGCATCAAAGAACTGGTCATAAGGCGATGCTGGGGTTTGTCCCAAAGCCACCAGTTCAATAATTTTGCCATCGCGGATGACCAAGCCACCACGGGCATCCAGATCATTTGCGGTAAATACAGCAAGAGGATTTTTAATCCATAAGGTTGTCATATCTTTTTTCCAATAAGTTTTATTTGTGCTGCACATGAATCAGGCAGCACATGAGGCATTGAGCTGTTGTAATTTGATTTTCAAATCTTCCATCTGGTCGATCAGATGGTTCATCATGATTTGTGAGATACGGGAAATTTGCCGTTTCGGTGCCACACAAAGGGCAAGGGTCAGTGGATGCATACCTTTTTCAATGATCGGTTTAAACACCAGTTCATCACGTTCTAAATAAGGCAAAGCATCGATATAGGACAGTACCCCAATCCCTAAGTTGCGCTCTGCCAGAGAGGTAATCATGCGAATGTCATTACACTCCAGCTTTTGCTGTGGCATAAATTGGTGATGTTTATACAGGCTATAGACATAGTCATGAATGATTAAAGGGGCACAGGGAATGAGATGCTTAAAGTATAAAGTGTCGGAAAAATAGATTTTTTCTGCCTGAGCTAAAGGATGAGATTTGGCCATCACAAATCCCACCGGGATTTCCACAAAAGACATGACTTCGAGCTGATTATGACTTTTAGGATTGAGCAGAATGCCAAAATCAACTTCAGCATCCATAATCATTTTAGAGACGGTATCACTTTCCTGAATCTGGATATTGAAATTGATCCAGGGATAGTTTTCATACATATATTGTAGAGAATCTAAAACGAAACCGTCACTGAGTGCCGCAATGAGTCCGAGTTCAATGCTGCCGCGTGATAAACCCTGAATTTCATCAAAACGTACACAGGTCTGATGGAATTCTTTTTGCCATTTGAGTAAATCTGCATACAGCAATTCACCCGCTAATGTCAGCTTCAGGCCACTCGGCAACCGTTCAAAAAGCACGATGCCAAATTCTTCTTCTGCCAGAGTGATCTGACGATGAATCGCGGAGACAGAAATATAAAGCTGATCAGCTGCTTTTCTGAGGCTGCCTGTTTTGGCTACGGCAATAAAATATTCTGAAAATCTTGAAAAAGTAATATTCATAAAATCACGTCAATCCACCTGCACATCGTTTTAATCACATAATTTTCAGCTAGAAACTAAGTGATTCTGGTTCTATGTAAGTGGATAAGCGATTTCTGTGCCAATTTTCAAAGAAATGGAACAGTAAAAGTTTTGTGTTCTATTTTTTGGAACACGGGCTACGAAACATTCTAATAGACAGTAGAACAGGCATTTGGCTAATTTTATAAAAGAACAACAAGGCAGCTTAATGAGATAAAAATTTAAGCCGTTGTCATGCGATAAATATTTGTGAGTGAACTATGAATGCGATCCCGGTGCTTAATTTATTCAGTCAACCGCACTGTAGCGGCTTTGACCCATCAGACTGGAATATCCTGGCTCAGCATTGGTATCCAGTTGCCCGTATTCAGGATGTGAGTATTACGCCACAGCAGGTACAACTTCTGGATGTGAAGATGGCGCTATATCAAACTGAGAGTGGCAGCATTCATCTGGTTCGTGATATTTGTCCGCATCGTGGTGTGCCATTAACCAAAGGCTGGGTAAAGGGTGAAGAAATCATTTGTCCTTATCACGGTTTGCATTACAACACTCAAGGAAAATGCACCAAAATACCGGCTCAACCAGAACTAACCAACATTTCGGATCGTTTTACCTTAACCAAGTTTCCAGTGGTCTTGAAATATGGTCTGGTCTGGACCAGCCTGTTTAGCCGGGATGAGACAGAAGCTAATTTCCCTGATCTGGATACCTGGGACAGTGAAGAGCACCAATCCATCCTGCCTCCATTTGTTGATATCGGCGGTTCAAGTGGCCGGCAGCTGGAGGGCTTTATCGATGTAGCGCATTTTGCCTGGGTGCATCATGAATCGTTTGCTTCACGTGATAATCCGATCGTGCAAAAGTATACAACTGTGCGCACCTCTTATGGCTTGCATACGGAATATGTCAGCGGTGTCAGCAATTATCCGCATGGCCTGCAGCATTTGGCACCAGAAGGATTTTTGTGGAAACGTATATTTGATGTTTATCCACCATTTTCAGCGATTTTAACGGTGCATTTTCCGGAAAATGGCATCCTGAAAATTCTAAATGCCTGCTGTCCGGTATCTCATAATCAAACCCGTTTATTTGTGCCATTGACCCGTAATTTTGATACGACTGGTGATCTGCAAGCGGTTTACGATTTTAACGCACAAATTTTTGCTGAAGATCAGGACATGGTCGAAAGCCAGAAACCAGAAGAATTACCTTTGGATATCACTATGGAAGCACATTTTGAAGCTGACCGTTCTTCGACAACTTATCGCCGCATTCTGGGGGAATGGGGCCTAAGCAAACGCTATATTGTTTAAATTAAATTTCCTCCTTTATGCACCCTGGTCTGTTGGGGTGCTTTTTTTTATTCCATATATGTCGAAAATCCTCTTTTTAGAGGAGCTATGACCATTGAACTACTAATTTTAGAGTAATTTATGCCACAGCCTAGCCATGAGCAAATGCTATCTTTTTTAAGATTATCCAATAAGGTTGCCAAGCGGGCAATGTCTTTAGGCCATCATCCTTTTGGTGCGGTGCTGGTTGCACCTGATCATGAAACGGTTTTACTGACCCAATGTAATATTGATACGGTCAACCATGCAGAAAGTACTTTAGCCCGGATCGCAGCCAGCAATTTTACACCGGATTATCTGGCTGAATGCACCTTATATACGGCAGTTGAACCTTGCTGCATGTGTTCTGGAACGATTTATTGGGCCAATATCGGGCGGGTGGTCTATGCCATGACCGAAGAAAAATTATTGCAATGTACTGGAAACCACAATGAGAATCCGACTATGAGTGTTTCTGCTGAGTATGTTTTTGCTCATGGTCAGAAGAATATTGAGCTGATTGGACCAATCATGGAACTTGAACAGGAAACGGTTCAATTGCAAAAAGACTTCTGGTCATCTCGGTGAAGATTTGAAATTATTCTTTTTATAATTCTACTTCATTTTATTTATATTATTTATAAGACCATAAAAACAGATTTTCCGGATTGTAGGCTCAATTTAAAACCCTGCAATCCAGTCTCTATTTTCTAAAAATACTTTCCTTAATTTTCTATTTTTAAAAATCCATTTTATTCATTCAGTGCATTGCCAATTATAAGCCATTTATTGGCGCACACGATTTAGAGCTGACGCACTTATCTAGCGCAGATCAAAAGAAAATCACAAGAATTTTTAAATTTTCAATTTTATTAATTTCTCAACCTTGAGCTGAGCTTGGTTTTCTAGCAACTTTACTCATTGTCTTAGATTGATATCTATATTTCTCGGCTTATATTCTTAACTGTTCAACTTTTTTATACTCAATACTTGGTAGTAAATAATTGTAATTTATAAAAATAAATAAAAGAACGGATCATTCTAAAAATTATAAGTGTGTTGCAATCCACCTGTTCTATTTTTTGAACCGAATTGGAATAGAAGTTGCTAATTAATAGAAATATAGCAATCAGTAAAATTTTTGATGTCGATTCAGATCTTTTAAAGCCGCTATTTATAAAACTCAAATGGCATTCACGGAGGCAATTTATGCTGAATATGTCCAAACATAAAAAGATAATGAAAAAATTTTCACTGCCTGTAATTGCGGCTGCAATTATGGGTTTGGGGATCAGCAGTCAGAGCTTTGCAGTCGATAAAGCTGCATTTGTCTATATTGGACCAACCAGTGACCATGGCTGGACATATTCACATGATCAGGGGCGTATTAAAGCTGAAAAAGCTCTGGGCGGAAAATTCAAAACGACTTATATCGAAAATGTACCTGAAACGGCCGATGCTGAACGTGTGATTCGTAATCTGGCACAGCAGGGCAATAAAGTGATTTTTGCGACCTCTTTTGGTTATATGAACCAGATGGAAAAAGTCGCGAAGCAGTTCCCCAATACCGTATTCATGCACGCGACCGGTTATAAGCAGGGGAAAAACCTAGGCATCTATGATGTACGTACCTATGAAGGTGCTTACATGCTGGGTGTAGTGGCAGGGCAAACCACCAAAACTAATACCTTGGGTGTCGTAGCCTCATTCCCGATCCCGGAAGTGGTTCGTAATATTAATGCCTATACCTTGGGTGCACAAAGCGTCAATCCTAAAGTCAAAACCAAAGTCATCTGGGTGAACTCATGGTTTAACCCGGGTAAAGAACGTGATGCGGCTTTGGCGCTGATTTCTCAAAAAGCTGATGTGCTGATGCAAAACACAGATTCGCCAGCAGTCGTGCAAGCTGCCCAGCAAAAAGGCGTATATGCCTTTGGTTGGGATTCAGACATGAGCAAATTTGGTCCTAAAGCGCATCTGGCTGCTTCAGTATTGCACTGGGAAAAAATTTATACCCCAGCCATGCAGCAAGTGGCTAATAAAACCTGGAAACCTGCCGCTCTCTGGTATGGCGTAAAACAGGATGCAGTGAAAATTGAAAACTTCGGACCTGCTGTTCCTGCCAAGGTGAAACAGTCTGCTTTAAATGCACAAAGTGCGATTCATAAAGGCACATTACATCCATTCCAGGGCCCAATCTATAAACAGGATGGAACTTTGGTGATTGCCAAAGGCGGCAAAATGACAGATGAAGCGCTTGGAAAAATGAACTTCTATGTGAAAGGAGTTGAAGGTTCATTACCTAAATAATCCTTTCACTATGTGTATGACTTAAAAATAAAAGAAAGTAAATCCTGAAAAATCATCCCCCAGTCCATGAATCACTTTATGGACTGGGCCAAAATGAGTGGAGACTGAGTTATGAGCGATCTGCCTCACATGTCAAATGACATCGAAACGTCATCGCTCAATGAGCAGCAAATTCCACGACTGGAGCTGATCAATATCAGCAAAAGCTATAACTCATTGAAAGCAAATGACAGTATTAATTTAAAAGTCCAACCTGGGCAAATTCATGCCATCCTGGGTGAAAACGGTGCTGGTAAAAGTACCTTGATGAAAATCATCTACGGCGCGACCAAAGCAGATAGCGGTCATATCGTCTGGAATGGCAAAGAAGTACAGATAGAAAGTCCATCGATGGCCAGGAAACTGGGGATTGGCATGGTGTACCAGCATTTCTCCCTATTTGAAACCATGACCGTGGCTGAAAATATTTTATTAGGTCTGGATGAGAAAATAGACCTGAAAAGATTATCGGCTAAAATTACCCAAGTATCAGAACAATATGGCTTGCCGGTAGATCCACGGCGTGAAGTTTTTTCTTTATCGGTGGGAGAGCGGCAACGGGTCGAAATTATCCGCTGTCTACTCCAAAATCCTTCCTTACTCATCTTAGATGAACCGACCTCCGTATTAACTCCACAAGCGGTACGTCAGTTATTTAAAACTTTGCGACTGGTGGCTTCGCAAGGTGTCTCAATTCTTTATATCAGCCATAAATTGCGTGAAATCAAAGAACTCTGTGATGAAGCAACGATTCTGCGTAATGGTAGAGTCACCGGCTACGTACTGCCTTCTGAAAACAGTACCAGTGAACTGGCCAAATTAATGATTGGCCGGGAATTGCCGACTTATGCGCATGCTGAATATACAGGCGAACATCGCACGCTGTTTCAGGTGAAAAACCTGAATTACGAAACTGATGATCCTTTTGGCGTGTCCTTATCCAATATTCAACTTAACCTGAATTCGGGTGAAATTCTGGGCATTGCCGGTATTTCGGGTAATGGTCAATCTGAATTACTGGCTCTGCTTTCCGGTGAGCAAACGGCGAAAAAAGGTCAGGTTTTTCTATTAGATCATGACATTTCTGAACTCAGTGCAGGCCAGCGACGCGATCTAGGCTTGGGCTTTGTTCCGGAAGAGCGTTTGGGTCGAGGTGCTGTGCCGAATATGACGCTGGCACAAAACACTTTGTTAACTGCTTTCCGTCAGGGTTTAAACAAATGGGGCTTTATCCAGTTTGAGAAAACTGTCACTTTTGCCCAGCAATGTATCGAAAAATTCGGGGTAAAAGCTGCAGGACCACAAGCGGAAGCGCGCAGCCTTTCGGGCGGGAATCTGCAAAAATTTATTGTGGGGCGTGAAATCCTGCAACAGCCCAAAGTATTAATTATTTCCCAGCCAACCTGGGGTGTTGATGTCGGTGCATCGATGTTTATCCGTCAAACCCTGATTGATCTTTCCCGCCAAGGCGTTGCGATTTTAGTGATTTCGGAAGAGCTGGAAGAACTGTTTGAAATTAGCGACCAGATTTGTGTTCTGGCTGGTGGAAAGCTGTCAGCACCTGTCCCGGCTAAAAATACCAATGCAGAACAGATTGGCCTGCTCATGTCAGGTATTCAGGCAGATCCAGCAATATTGGCTGAATCCGAGCCTGTCCATGAAGCGCATGCGTAGAGAAGAGGTGTAAATATGCATTTATTAGAACCTAGAGAACATCCTTCTCAATTAATGAAATGGCTCTCACCTGTGCTTGCATTACTCGCCATGCTGGCGGTAGGTAGCCTATTGTTTTTAATGCTTGGAGTGAATCCTGCTCAGGCTTTATATATCTTTTTTATTGAGCCGCTAAGCTCAGTCTATAACCTGAGTGAACTGATAATTAAAGCCAGTCCGCTGATTTTAATTGCCTTGGGTCTGGCTGTTGGGTTTCGTGCCCGTCTGTTTAATATTGGTGCTGAGGGGCAGTTGGCTATGGGGGCCATATTTGGCGGTGGTATTGCCATCCTGTTTCATGAGCAGATCGGCTGGTGGATTTTACCTTTAATGGTGATTATGGGTGCGATTGGTGGTGCAATTTGGGGCCTGATTCCAGCGCTGCTAAAAACCCATTTTAATGCGCAAGAAACCTTGACCACCTTAATGATGAACTATGTGGCATTTTTCCTGCTGATGTATCTGGTCAATGGTCCATGGCGTGATCCAGATGGCATGAACTTTCCACAATCCTTAATGTTCTCGGAAAGCGCGACCCTGCCGCTGATTATGGAAGGCACACGGATTAACGCCTCAATTTTTATCACGATCATCGCAGTGGTGCTGTTCTGGGTTTTTATCCGTAAGAGTCTGATGGCTTATAAACTGGAAGTCAGTGGTCAGGCACCTTTGGCAGCTCAATATGCAGGATTTTCAGCAAAAAAAGCCATCTGGTTAAGTTTGGGAATTTCAGGTCTGATGGCGGGGATTGCCGGAATCTGTGAAGTTGCAGGTCCAATCGGCCAGCTCAATCCGAATATTTCACCAGGTTATGGTTATGCAGCCATTATTGTGGCTTATCTGGGCCGACTAAATCCAATTGGAATCGTACTTTCAGGTTTCCTGATGGCGCTGATCTATTTAGGTGGCGAACTGGCACAAATGCAGTTGCAACTCCCAGTCGCGATTACCGGAATTTTCCAGGGCCTGCTTTTATTTTTCCTGTTGGCTTCAGATGCCCTGATTGAAAACCGCTACCGTTTTACCAAAAAGAAAATCAAAAAAACCATGACCACTGCGCAAGCAGCCTGATCCAGACAGAAGAAGGATAACAACATGAGTATTGAATTAACCGCAATTGTTGCCGGAACTGTCGCTGCGGCAACGCCATTGATCTTTGCCGGGCTGGGTGAGCTGGTAGCAGAGCGTACCGGTGTCATCAATCTTGGGGTAGAAGGCATGATGCTGGTCGGTGCCATTGCTGGATTTGCTTTCGCTAGCCAGTATGAAGCCAGTGTCGCCAGCGCCTTATTTATGGGCGGATTGGCAGGCACATTGATGGCACTAATTTTTGCATTTTTTACCTTATCTTTAAGCACCAATCAATCCGCCTGTGGTCTGGCACTCACTATTTTTGGGATCGGGATTTCAGCCTTTCTAGGACAGAATTATGTCAGTACGGCCTTACCGGGTCTGGAAAACCTAAAAATTCCGGGACTCGCTGATATTCCATTCATAGGGCCAGTCCTGTTCCAGCAAAACTATGTGGTGTATCTGTCCATTCTTGCTTTTGTGCTGGTGTGGTGGGTACTGAGTAAAACCCGTTTAGGCCTGTTACTGAAAGCTGTTGGGGAATCTCCAGAAAGTGCACATGCCATGGGCTATAACGTGCTAGCGATTCGCTATGGTGCAGTCATGTTTGGCGGTGCAATGGCTGGTATTGGTGGTGCATTTTTATCTACGGTTTATACCCCAATGTGGATTGAAAATATGGTCGCAGGACGTGGCTGGATTGCAATTGCATTAGTGGTTTTTGCTGCATGGAAACCAACGCGCTTGATGTTGGGTGCATATCTATTTGGTGGTGTAACGATTTTGCAGTTTCATGCCCAAGCGCTGGGTCTAGAAGTACCGAATGAACTGTTATCGGCATTGCCATACATCGCAACCATTGTCGTCTTAGTCCTCATTTCACGTGACAAGAAGTTATTGAAACTCAATTTACCAGCGTCACTCGGCAAAACCTTTAGCCCTTAATCGGACAAATCTCAGGAATTACTTTATGAAAATTATAAGCGCAGATTATGTCCTGACCATGAACTCCAACCTGGACTGTATTAAAGATGGTGCCATCCTGATTGATGGTGCTCTTATTAAGCAGGTAGGAACATTACAGGAATTAACTCAGCAATATCCTGAAGCTGCAGTTACCCAGTATCCTAAAAGTTTATTGATGCCGGGCTTGATTAATACCCACTGCCACTCAGGCCTGCTACGCGGTACAGCTGAGGGTTTGCCAGTCTGGGACTGGTTGCAACAGTTTATTGACCCGATGCATCGGGTATTAACGCCAGAAGATGCCAAAATTGCCTCTTATCTCTGCTATGCCGAAGCGCTGCTATCCGGCACGACTACTATTGTGGATATGTGGCGTTATATGGAGGGTAGTGCCGAGGCTGCACAGCAATTAGGCATCCGTGCAGTACTGGTGCCCTATGTGGCTGAACATCCAGATCACAACTATTTTGAAACCCTCAACAGCAATGAAGCTTTAATTCAAAAATGGCATCAAGCCGCAAATGGGCGAATTCAGGTCTGGGTTGGCTTGGAACATCTGTTTTATGCTGAAGAAAAAGCCTTGGCACGTATCCAGAAAATGTGTCATGAATATCAGACGGGTTTTCACACGCATAGCAACGAAAGCAAGTTTGATGTTGAAGAAAACCTTCGACGTTATGGCGTGCGCCCGATCCAGACGCTGGAACAATTGGGCATGCTGGATGTACCTCAATGCCTGTTAGCGCATTGTGTCTGGGCCAATTCAGCAGAGATCGAAATTTTAAAACACTATAATGTTGGTGTCGCACATAACCCGATATCGAATATGAAACTGGCATCTGGCGCCGCCCCCATTACGGAAATGCTTAAACATGGCATTGCTGTAGGATTAGGTACTGATGGCGAGAAAGAAAATAATAATTTAGACATGTTTGAAGAAATGAAAACTGCTTCATTATTGGCGAAGTTTTCCGGTTTGGATGCTGCAGCACTGGATTCATGGTCTGTCTGTCAGATGGCAACTAGGACAGGTGCCAAAGCCTTAGGCATGCAGGATCAGATTGGTTCGCTAGAAGCTGGGAAATTTGCTGATATTATTGCGGTAGATCTTGCGACACCGAGAATGACGCCTTTAATTAATCAGGGACCACTATTTAATTTACATACCAATCTGGTGCATGCAGTCCAAGGACAAGATGTGCATATGACCATGGTCAACGGTCAGATAGTAGTAGAAAACCGAAAACTGGTACGTGCTGATCTGCAAATCTTAATTGATCAGGTCAATCAGGCTGCTCCAGCCTTGTTCCAGCGACGCGCAAAATGGCTCGCAGAACAGGGAAGTGCGGTCAATGAATTACAGCGCCTGTAAATAAAGTTTAAAAACTAACCCTAACTTTAAACAGACTTATCTATGCTCCAGAATGGATAAAAAGGCTTCGATAAAGTTAGGCAGTCTTTTATGATGGATCTGACCGACCTTAATTACTTCATAGGTCAGACCATCAGCCTGAAGGTGGTTACTTTCAGCTTTTAATTTCTGCAATGTCAACTGCAAGCCTTTTAACCATTCTTCAAGCGCCTTGATCGGAATATCATTTTTAAGATCTCCACCTTGCATGGCAGTTTTAAAATGACTCAAGGTCGTACTATCCTTAAAGCAGGCTTCCACCTGATGTTCAGTACTTTCAAATAGGTCATGCTTGATCACAAATAAAAATTTTCCAATCGCTGGTTTAAGCGCGCTGAGATAAATATTTTTTTCATTCAGGGTATATCTTTTATTTCTGGTATTAATAAATTCTGAATTCCAGCCTTGGGACTCTAGAAAATGATCCATTTCAGCGAAGATGAGATCAGTGACTTGTTCCTCAATGCGTTCTGCGAGTTCCTTTAGTTCATGACTGAGCACGA
The DNA here is from genome assembly GCF_013417475.1 of Acinetobacter sp. YH12249. Classification (NCBI taxonomy): domain Bacteria; kingdom Pseudomonadati; phylum Pseudomonadota; class Gammaproteobacteria; order Moraxellales; family Moraxellaceae; genus Acinetobacter; species Acinetobacter sp. YH12249. The sequence continues at coordinate 26,449 of NZ_VPDX01000002.1, forward strand.
TCAGGTTATTTTCCAGCTTTGAGCGCTGGGATTTTTCTTCATCATGCTGCTTGGATTGGGCCAAAATGGCTTGGAAGCGTTGTTCAGGCGTCATGATTTTACTCACTTGATATACAGCCTTGATCACTTAATCATGTGACTGAAAAGCTTTAATTGCAAGCAGGAAAAGAGGGGGGATATTTGGGAAGATTTTAAAGTAAAATATATACTTTTACTGACATAAATTATTGTTTTTAAATTTAATAATTATTATTAAAATATTTTTTATTTGGTTTTAAACTAGAATCGTTACATATTTTGTAGCGATTCAATTCAGTTAATGATCATTACTCGTTTTACTCAATATCACCCATTAAAAGATAAAACTTATATAAGGTGGTTAATAAGAATATTGATAGAAAGGATTAAGAAAATATACATCTATAATCAACTATAAAGAGTCAATAATTTTAATTTTTACATATATTTAAACTTTATTTAGCAGATATCACTCTTTATCTTATTTAATGGGTTTAAGTACCTATATAGATCTAGTTTTTTCTCAATTTTCCTCGCTAAGAAACCCAAGAATAGAACGGCAATGACCATCAAGTTTTAGTATATAAAATGAGCAAAAGACCAAATATTTTTTTATTACGCAATTCGAATTGGTAAATTTTTGTACAAACGAACTGATGTAGAAAAAATATTTATAGGTAGTATTATTTTTATTAATATTATATTTATTTTCTATTAAATTATTGAATTTAAAATTTAAAATTTTCTTAAATTAAAATTAACAAAAGAATTAGATTAGCTAAACTTCATAACATTATTAATACTTTTCCTTCATTATTTGAAACTAAAAAATTAAATGAGTGTACTATATTTAGTAAAAACGTGATTAAGGTGAAGCATTTAATGTCTATTTCTCCCTTATCTAAGGCTGTCTATACATCCTTAGTTGGATTGCTATTGGCAAATACAACTACTCAGGCCGCTGATGCATTTAGTGCAGAAAGTCCGTGGATGTTGGGTGACTGGAATGGTCAACGTATCCAGCTTCAAGAACAGGGCTATGATTTTAGCTTTGGATATACAGGTGAAATGGCGACTTTACTTGACGCGAAACGCTCAAATAGCCATGGCACAGAATATACCGGTCAGTTAAACCTGGGTGCTCATCTGGATCTGGAAAAAATTGCTGGCTGGCAAGACACTGAAGCACAAATTACAGTAACGCATCGTGATGGTCGCAACCTTTCGAATACTTCTGATGCGCTTACAGGACATTTAAGTTCAGTTCAGGAAGTATGGGGTCGCGGTCAAACTTGGCGTCTAACAGATTTCTGGATCAAGAAACAATTCTTGGATCAAAAACTGGATGTCAAAGTCGGACGTTTTGGTGAAGGTGAAGACTTTAACAGTTTTGATTGTGACTTCCAGAATCTGGCATTGTGCGGTTCACAAGTGGGTAACTGGGTAGGGGATCAATGGTATAACTGGCCGATTTCTCAATGGGCTGCGCGGGTTAAATATAACGTTACCCCGGAAGTTTATACCCAGGTCGGTGTCTATGAATATAACCCTGAGAATCTTGAACGCGGTAAAGGCTTTAACCTGAGCACAGACGGATCTAAAGGCGCGATCATTCCTGCAGAAGTGGTCTGGACACCGAAACTGGGTGAGCAAAAACTGCCAGGTGAATATCGTGCCGGGTATTACTACAGTACCGCTGATGCCAGAATATTTGATGGCGTGACTCCACAAGATGAACAAATCCAAACTGGTCATCATCACGGGGGGTGGATTGTAGCTAAGCAACAGCTGACTTCACATCAAGGGGATACATCACGAGGTTTAAGCGGTTTCGTGAACGTCACTGTTCATGACTCTAAAACCAACCAAGTTAGTGATATGCAAAATGTCGGTCTTGTCTACAAAGGTGCGATGAATGCCCGCCCACAGGATGAAATCGCTTTGGGTGTTGCCCGTATCAATATGAACAATGATGTATTGGGTAACCGTAGTGAAGAAGTCGATGCGGAAATCTATTACGGCATTCATGCAACTAACTGGCTAACCATCCGTCCAAACCTGCAATATGTCCATCATGTCGGCGCATATAAAGACGGTGAAAATGTCTGGGTAGGCGGAATCAAGTTTAATACGTCGTTCTAATCGGAGTTTTTAGTTGCAAATACACAATTGATTCTTCCATTACTTTGGGGCATTGATGAACTGATACTCCAAGTATTCATGTATTTATAACTAAGAACTTAACAATATGGTGTCTATGCCGCTTAAGTGCTTAGACGTTCAAGAAATCAAAAAAAAGGTGTTCAATATGAATACTTCGTCTTCAGGTTCAGTACTGAAAACGATTCTGGCAGCTATTGCTGCCATTTTCGGTTTGGTTCTGCTATTTGGAGGAATATATCTGGCAACACTTGGTGGGTCTTGGTACTACATCATTGCCGGTCTGTTCTTCCTGGCGACAGCCGTGTTATTACAAAAACGTAAAAGCACAGCCCTTATTGTTTATGCAGTATTGGTCCTTGGTACAGTGGTATGGGGTCTTTGGGAAGTGGGTTCAGACTTCTTTGCACTGGCACCACGTCTAGATATTTTAGGCCTATTCGGTCTGGCTCTGCTGATTCCTGCAGTAACTCGCGGTTTTGGCGACAGCAAAGCTGCAAAAATGGCGCTGACTGGCTCGCTGGCAATTACGATTGCTGTCATGATTTATTCTGTATTTAATGATCCGCAAGAAATCCGTGGCGAATTAAAATCACAGCAACCTGCAGTCCATCAATCTATTCCAGGTATTGCCGATGAAGATTGGCCTGCTTATGGTCGTACTCAGTCAGGTTTACGTTATTCTCCATTAAAACAGATCAATTCTGAAAATGTAAAAGATCTTGAACTGGCTTGGGAATTCCGTACTGGCGATACTAAAACAGATAAAGACTCTGGTGAAACGACCAATCAGGTGACTCCAATTAAAGTGGGGAACAACCTGTTCATGTGTTCAACTCACCAATATCTGATTGCACTTGATCCTGCGACTGGTAAGGAGAAATGGCGCTTCGATCCTAAACTGAAAGCGGACAATACCTTCCAGCATTTAACTTGTCGTGGCGTATCTTATTATGATGCGAACAATACTGCAGGTTTTGAAAGCAGTCTGGCTGCACGTTCAACAACTTCTGCTGAATGTCCTCAGAAAGTGATCTTACCGGTCAATGATGGACGTCTGGTCGCAGTGAATGCGACTACAGGTAAAGTATGTTCTGACTTTGGTAACAATGGTGAAGTTGATCTGCAAAAAGACATGCCATTCCCATATCCAGGCGGTTATAACCCCACTTCACCTCCAGTAATTACAGGTACAACCATCATTATCGCAGGTTCAACCACTGATAACTATTCAACTGAAGAACCTTCAGGCGTGATTCGTGGTTATGACGTAAATACCGGTGAATTATTATGGGTATTTGATACTGGCGCAGAAGATCCAAACGCGATTCCAGCTCCAGGACAAAAATTTGTAAACAATTCGCCAAACGCATGGGCACCATTGGCTTATGATGCACAGCTGGATATTGTCTATGTACCAACAGGTGTAGGTACACCAGATATCTACGGTGGTCACCGTACTGAGCTAGATGAGCGTTATGCGAACTCAATGCTGGCACTCAATGCCTCAACTGGTAAATTGATCTGGAACTTCCAGACTACTCACCACGACTTGTGGGATATGGATGTACCAGCTCAACCGACATTGACTGATATCAAAGACAAAAACGGGAACATGGTTCCAGCCATCTATGTGCTGACCAAAACCGGTAATGCCTTTGTATTAGACCGTCGTACAGGTGAAGCGATCGTTCCGATTACTGAAAAACCAGTACCTCAGTCAGTAAAACGTGGTCCGCAAACCAAAGGCGAATGGTATTCAAAAACTCAACCATTCTCTGACTTTAACCTGGCACCTAAAGATAAATTGACTGATAAAGACATGTGGGGTGCCACTATGTTTGACCAGTTGATGTGTCGTGTATCGTTCAAGAAATTAAACTATGACGGTATTTATACGCCACCATCTGAAAATGGTACGTTAGTGTTTCCGGGTAACCTCGGTGTATTCGAATGGGGCGGTATGTCAGTCAACCCAGACCGTCAAATCGCATTAACCAATCCAATTGGTTTGCCATTTGTATCTCGTCTGATTCCGCAAGATCCGAACCGTAAGCAGACTGCCAAAGGTGCAGGTACTGAAGCGGGGGTACAGCCAATGTATGGCGTGCCTTATGGTGTTGAAATCAGTGCCTTCCTGTCTCCATTCGGCTTACCATGTAAGCAACCTGCATGGGGTTATGTGGCTGGTGTTGATCTGACCAATCATGAAATCGCTTGGAAACGTCGTATCGGTACGATTCGTGACAGTATGCCGGGCATTCCATTGCCTCCATTTAAAATGGGTGTACCAATGTTAGGTGGTCCAATCTCGACTGCAGGTAATGTGATGTTTGTCGGTGCAACTCAAGACAATTACATCCGTGCGATCAACGTGACTAATGGTGATGAGCTGTGGAAAGGTCGTCTACCTGCAGGTGGTCAAGCGACGCCAATGACTTATGAAGCCAATGGTAAGCAGTATGTTGTGATTATGGCGGGTGGTCACGGTTCCTTCGGTACCAAAATGGGTGATTCTTTGGTTGCCTATGCACTACCTGACAATAAATAATGAAGTTTTATAGTTAAGTAAAAAAGCCTGATTCGTCAGGCTTTTTTATGCAAAATACAGGCTGTTATGACAATAAAGCTTGATTAGAAAATCATGAACCTTTAGCTCAGCTTTCCTGCAAGTATTCAGTTTGATCTTATGCAGATGCTGAGTCTTTAAAATTAATAAGACACTTTTAAAACGTTTGAACTCCCATGGCATGAGTGAATGCCAGATATTAGGAATATTAGCTATGCACCTTCATACCACGCGGTTGCCGATGAAATCGACTTTATCCTGTCTGATTGCTTGTATCAGTCAAGGAATTTATGCGGAAGAACCGGTTACAGAGGTACAGCGACTGGCTCCCATTGTGGTTGAAGCAACCCGTACAGATCGTGCCATTCTGGAAACACCGGCATCTACCTATTATCTGAATCAGGAACAACAGAATAGCCTGAATGTAAATCTGTCTGAAACCTTAAAAGGTGTACCAGGTTTACAGCTGAATAACCGCGAAAATTATGCTCAGGATTTACAGATATCAATGCGGGGCTTCGGTGCACGTTCGACTTTCGGTGTGCGAGGAGTACGTTTATATGTAGACGGTATTCCTGCGACTATGCCGGATGGGCAGGGGCAAACCTCGAATATTGACCTGAATAGCTTGGATCATATTGAAGTGCTGAGTGGGCCATTTTCTTCGCTATATGGTAATTCTTCTGGCGGAACCATCCTGACACAAAGCCGTGAAGGGCAGGGACCTGATTCAGTCACTTTGGGATATTCGGGTGGCAGTCAGAATAAAGGCCAAACGAACCTGGTGCTACAAGGTGGTTCAGAAAATGCTTCTGAACCAAGCTATATCATCAGTTCATCTTATTTTGATACCGATGGTTTCCGTGATCATAGTGGTGCACATAAAGTACTGAACAATGCCAAGCTGACTTGGGATCTGGACGATGGCTCTAAAATTAACTGGGTCAATAACTATGTCAAAATTGCAGCAGATGATCCAGGTGGTTTAACTCGAGATCAATGGAAGGCTAATCCTAAACAAGCAGTAAAAGGTGTCTTAGATTACAACGCTCGCAAGGAAATTGAGCAAATACAGACAGGAGTAACTTGGAATAAACCAATTAATGATTTAAATGAAGTTTATGCAATGTTCTATGCTGGGCAACGTTCTGTAACTCAATATCAATCAACTCCAAAAGCAAATCAAGAACCTGCTAATCATGCAGGTGGTGTCATTGATTTTGATCGTAATTTCTATGGAACAGATATACGTTGGACAGGTAAAGAAATCTTACCGAATTTAAAACTCATTGCTGGGGTGGCAATTGATGCAATGACAGAAGATCGTAAGGGATATAACAACTATATTGGTGAAAATACGTTTGGAGTTAAAGGTGATTTACGTCGTGATGAAGACAATACGCTTTGGAATGCAGATCCTTATATTCAAGCATCCTATAACTTTACGCCAGATTGGACTTTAGATGCTGGTTTGCGTTATAGCAATGTACATTTTAAATCTGAAGATCATTACCTAAGCAATGGCGATAATTCAGGTAAAACGACTTATGAGCAAGTACTGCCTTCATTTGCAGTAAGTTGGAAAATTCTTCCTGAATTAATCACTTATGCAAGCTATGCACAAGGTTTTGAAACACCAACATTTACCGAAATGGCTTATCCAGCAGATGGAAGTACACGAAAATTTGACTTAAAGGCATCAGAAAGTGAAACCTATGAAATTGGGACGAAATCTGATACTTCATTTGGACAATTTACCGCTGCAGCCTTTTATACAACAACTGAAAATGACATTGTCTCTGCTGGAAGTGATAATGGACGTTCAACCTTCCGTAATGCAGATAAAACCCTAAGAAAAGGATTAGAGCTATCTTGGAGTAAAGACCTGTGGCGTAATCTGGCAGCACAAGCCAGCTATAGCTATATTGATGCAAAATTTGATGCAAATATTCCCGCTGAGGGGGCTGTAGCTGCAGTTCCAAAAGATAACTATATTCCCGGCATTGCTAAGAATCAGGCTTTCTTAAGCTTGGGTTGGAAACCTGAAAATGGTTTAAGTGCAGGTATAGATGTTCGTTATAGTGATAAGATTTATGTAAATGATGTGAATTCAGACTTTGCACCCAGCTATACAGTTACTGCAGCAAATATAGGATATAGCTGGACAGTGAATGATTGGGCTTTTAATACTTTTACACGTATAGATAACTTATTTGATAAAAACTATTCAGGCTCAGTTATTGTGAATGATATGACCAAACCAATAGGCCGTTACTTTGAACCAGCAGAAGGTCGTAACTGGAGTGCTGGATTAAGCGTGACAAAAGAGTTTTAATTTAAATGTGACTTAAGCTTTCTCAATTTATTCAAGATCCATGTTCACATGTGTATGTCCGCCAAGATCAGCAATAAGTGCGAATCTAAGGCGGACATTTCTATTTGAATCTAATATAGAGTGTATTTCGTATAATGTATATTATGTTAAATAAGATATTATGCATATAGCCTATTCCTGTATGTAGCACTCACTAATTAGTTAATATGTCTTTTTCATCCTCGTCGTGTTAAAACGTAGTTATTAAGATTAGTTTGAAAGTTTTCTTTATATAAATCACTTAAATATTTACCTCATAACCTAGATGAAGCTCATCCGCAATTTTCCCTTGAACACCCCAATTTTCTTTTAGGAGTTTCAAATATAGTTATTTGAATATCATTAGATTTAATTTCACATAAATGACTTATATTTTTAAATAAAGCCAAAACAAATGCTTTCTTGGTCTCTTTTGTTCTTCCTTCAAATATTGAAATCTCGATAATGATATAAAATCTAGATCGATTCTTTAGGTAAATAAAATTTTCAGACTCTAAAGGTATAAATCGTTGAAAAATCTTTTGTCGGGACAACTTAGCTTTTTGATTAAAGCTTGATGGATAGCTTGAATCAGTTCTATTCTATGTACTTCGATTGTTTCATTTAAAGTATAAATTTTTATTTGAGACATTGTTTTCTACGCGCTTATAGTTACAGTTTTAATTATAGTGTGCGCTTTAATCTGGCTAGCGTTGTTGTTCAGCATCATTCATAAAAAGTTCAATTATTTATACAAAACAACTAAATGCTGCCCTGTCTAAATTGATAAAATTCTGGTCCTCTATAAAAAACTTGAAGATCGATAAGGACTAAAGTGAACAGACAACATGATTTACCTGAACTAAGTAAATATAGTGAGCTAAGTAGCGATGAACAAGTAGCTATTCATCAAATGCTTATCTCTTACGTACGCTCAGATCACTTTTATAATATTATCTTGACTCACAATGTTGAACCCTATGACTTGGTTAAGCTTGTAAGTATTAGTTTTGAGAATAGAGACGCAGCTATCTGGGTTCATTTCGAAACAATAACTGCTGAAAGACTAACTATGCCTCTCGATTTTATTTCAAGAATAGAAATATGTAATCAGGAAATATTTTAAATATTGAGACTTGAAGTGCTGGAATTTATTTAAGTTGCCTCGGAATTTTAAATCTATTAAAAAATAGAGACGGTTAACCATCTCTATTTTTTAAAACTAAAAATTTAATTATTATATAAATTTCAATAACTTAAAATTATAAATATAACATGTAATATAGCAATTTCTTTAAATTAACATATCACATGTTACATCTTAATCTGACTAAGCCATCACCTGGGCTTTGTATAAATCATCTTCGTGCTGTCTGAGTAATTCTATAAAAGCAGGAATAGTGTCTGGTTCCAGGAGATAAGGATTAAATCCATCATGATGATTCTTGATAAAGAACTCAATGAGATCATTATGGACATTGGCATACTTCATGTGCCAACTGGAGAAAAGATATGAGTCGATTAGTTCATAAGAGAGAATTTCACAGTTCTTATGGCGTGGATCTTTGACTATTCGATTGTAGAAAAGGTCTTTTACACTTTCTTCAGTGCCTTCCAAACACTGGACAAAATAATTATTTCCGAAATAGAGTGCGCCAAAGATTTTGTGTAACTCATTAAAGTCTAAGGCTTCTGTTAAAATATTATAAAGTTCAGAAGTAGAGTATTTCTCATCTTTGAACTTACTTACATATAAAAGCCTTACGTCATTCATAATAAAAAATTCCTCCTGTTTAAAAAAAGTTCATACGAAAATATAAAAATTTGAACGAATGGTCAATTAAAATGTAATGACAAGGTAGTTTAATGGTCAAATTACATACTTCTTATTATTACCTTTTTTATATAGCTGTTTGATCTTTTTAAATCAGGATTCATGACAAGGTTCTCTTTTCGTAAAGAACCTTGTGTTATTGAATTACAGGTCAGTTTTTTCCTTGCTTTTCTATATACACTGTTGCTGTTCGCCCTGCAACGAAGGCAAGTTCATTCTTTGGTAATTCATCCAGAATAATCTTAACAGGGACACGTTGGGCTAAACGCACCCAACTAAAGGTTGGATTTACATTCGCTAAAAGACCTGAACCAGCAGTACGTTCGCGATCTTCAACCCCAGAGGCAATACCTTGCACATGGCCCTTAAGTTTTTGCGAATCACCCATCAGCTGAATTGTAGCTGGTGCTCCCACGTAAATTTTATCCAGTTTGGTTTCTTCAAAATAACCCACTACATAGAGCTGCTTACGATCTAGTAATGCTGCAACCGCTTGGCCAACTTTGACATAGTTCCCTTCTTTTAATTCAAAATTTGATAATGTCCCATTTGCCGGAGCAACAACTTCTGAACGATGTAAATTAAGTTGCGCGAGATTGAGGTTATTTTCAGCGACTTGTATTAGTGCTTTTTGCTGTTCGATATTCGCTTTGGCCTGTTCGATTGCAGCTAAGGACTGCTCATGCTCGGCATGTGATTCATCTCGTGCAGCAAAAATCTGATCCTGTTCCTGTTTTGAAATAGCACCATCCATTAAACTTGAATAACGGCTCGCATTCTTGTCTGCCAGATGAATACTTGCTTGGGATTTCACGACATTGGCTTTAGCATTCGCCAGTTCAGCCTCAGCTTGCGCTAAACCTGCTTTTGCTTTCGCAAGATCCGCACGAGCCTCTTCAACATCCAGTTCTTGACGTTCAACATCAATTTTAAATAATGGCTGCCCTTTCTTGATGGTCTGGTTATCTTGCACCAGTACTTCTGTGACCAGGCCTGAAATATCTGATGACACCTGAATTACATCACCACGTACACGCCCGTCCCTCGTCCATGGCTCAGAATTATAATAATTCCAGATATGTCGAATCACTAAAATGGCGAGAACAGCCACTACCGTCAAAAGTACAGGTCGCAAATATTTGCGTAAATTGACAGATGTCATATACGGTTTTCCTCAATCATTTTAATATCAGACCTCATAGTAATAAGCCTGCCCAATGGACGGCGCCCAGCAAAAGTACGTAAGTGCATAAATAGAAAATATTCGGCATGATGATCCAGTCATTTGCGACTAGTTTATCTAGCCACTTCATCAAGATTCTGAGCAGTACATAGGCAATCACAGCTTGAATCAATAAAATCGGCACATACACACCATAGATATTCAGCTCTCCCATGTATTAATCTCCTGCGCCTACATATCTTGGCGGTGTCTTGATATGACATAAGCTGCTACGAATATTGTTGAGTGAAATATGCAGCCGTTCTACAACATCTGTATGTTCCTGCATGATGAGACCTACTTCTAGAGCTTGTATTTTGTTAATTAAGTGTGTGAAGGCAGCATCATAATCTTGTCCAATTTCTTTGGCACGAAAATATTCATCCAGCTGTATTTGAAGATCTTCGAGTTGCTGGGTCAAAAGCTGCTGTTCAGGTAACTTGAGTATGAGTTCCTGTAACCGTGCCAGATCCACGACGGCGCTGGATTCAATGAGTGCTTGATTGATTTTATTTTTCAGATCTTCAGATTCTACAGCTTTAGTATTCAATACCCCGATGCGGTCCATCATCGTACGTAAATGGATACGGAACTGTACCCCATAAGGAATATAAAGTGCCTGACGAATGGCTCGGTTATGAATGGCCAAAATGCGCTGTACGGTTATATCTGGCGACATTGCACGGATCATATGGATAATAAATACAGCAATGATTGGTCCAATCACTGTACCAATCGCTGCATCGAAGAAAGAAATTTGATTCAGGGTATAACGGTTCTGAAAATTCAGCCCCATGATCGTACCCATCAACAACGGCAAACCAATTCCAACCAAGAGTGGATGCAAAAAAAGCATCAGGCAATATATGCAGAATGGTGCAAGTACAAGCGCTAACTGCCAGAATTCTATAATATTTGGAAAAATTCCATAGGCATATATGAAGATAACGATCGAAGCATATAAGCTACTACGAATAAACAGCTTCAATGCAGGCACCGGATTATCCAGCGCCGTTAATATACAAGCACTAATTGCAGCCATTTCAGCCAGCATAAATCCTGCTTTCCAGCCGCTTAAGATCCAAAAGGCAGTAGCAATAAAAACAGTGAGGCATGCAGAAACCCCGCCCCGCACTGCTACACCATGATCACGATGCAGGGTTGGATAGTTTGTAGTAAGTGGAACAATCATTTCAGGCAGTGAAGTATCCCCTTGTTGGATTCGCTGCCAGATCAACTTAATTGCATGGATATTCTGAATAAAATGACGGATATCCATTTTCAAACTTTTCAATATTACAATTTGCTCATCTTTTGAATGTTCAAAAATTTTTAGGAAATCTATTTCAAAATCAGTAGGAAGCTGATTCAATTCAGACTCTTTCAATAGATGTTCATCTGTTAGATATGTATTAATTTTGGAATGTAAATCTGCTAATGACTGGCGATATTCTGTATCAATGAAGTCTAACTGTTGCATGCGTTCAGACATTGCCACCAAATTACTCACCAGCATTGTGATCTGGTTCAGCATTTCCTGCAGTGGTTTGGTCATTCCCTGTAGAGCTGATTTTTCATAGCTTAAATGCACAGCCATGACATGAATATCTGCAATATCTGCAGCCAATTGGCTTAAAGCTTTTGTATAGTTCTGGTCTTGACGTGGTTCTAATAGAATTTTATTAAAAATCTGCTGAGTATCCGCTAAGGTTTTACTGACACGACTTTTCACTGCGGGGCCAATATGCATTGGAAATATGGTCGTCGTCACAATCGCGCTGCAAACGACGCCAATAGTAATTTCCAGAAAGCGTCCTACCGCCATATCAAATAATGAAGCAGTATCAATAAAGTAAATGATATTAAAGCAGATGATGACTGTCGTATATCCAGCCAGCATCAGTATATAACTGCGCGGTGTACGATCAAGCAGAGAGAAATATAAGCAAAGACCAACCCAACAGGATAAAAACAGCGTAAACAACCACGGGGTATTGATTAGCCAAGGAGTAACTGCAACTGCCACAATTGCGCCTAATAAAGTACCTAGTACACGATAGATACTTTTTGAAGCGGTCATACCCGTATAAGGATTGGCAATAACGAAAACTGTGCCAATAGCCCAAATCGGGTAAGCAAGATCTAAACTCAACGCAACGTAGAGCGCCAAAATACCAGCCACAAACGTTTTAGTCGCAAAAATCCAGTCCATTTTATTTGGACGAAATGCGAGTAAAGATTTTATAAGCAGCATGGTTTTTCTCTAAGAGCTTATTTTATTTTCTAAAGCAAATAACCTGCCCACCAAGCCCAAAGAACTCAGTGACAAAATTTTTACTTGTTGAAAGTCTATAAAATTAGAATATTCAGCTGATTAAACTGAAACTGGTTGATGAAAATATAAAAAGCAAAAGATAATGCTTTTCTTAATTATTCATCATTGGATATTTGTGTAAGTAATTTTTTCAAATAAACGCTTTATTGTCAATAAAAATATCTCTATATGAGAATAAGTATGATTTTTATCATTGCATAGGCCGTTAAGCTGAATATTTATCTCTTTTCTTCCTATATCCTCATTATCCGAGAATTTTAGGTAAATAGTTGCCTCTACTACCCTCTTTTAAGCTAAAGTGAGTCATCACCTTTTTCAATAGTCAGCACTTCAGGTTTTTTTTATGGCGCAAGCAAGTTTTGGAAAAATTCTTACGGTTCTCGATCTATTTTCGTTATCACGTTCAGTGATTAATGTAGATATCATCAGTGAAGAATTAAACCTCTCCAAACCTACCAGTTATCGCTATTTAAAAGAATTGGTATCGGCTGAATTATTACAGCGAATCAGTGGCACATCCGGTGACTATACGCTGGGTTCGAAAATTGCTGTTCTGGATTATATTTCAAGAAAAACTGATCCTTTGGTTCAGATCAGCATTCCCTTTATGCAGGAAATCGTCGAACGGACTGAGTTCTCTTGTATATTGACTCATCTCAATTATGATTCTTGTATCGACTTACATGACGAAGTCTTTAAAAATGCACATCTGCTTTCATTCGGACGCGGTTGTCCACGTCCGGTCTATGTAGGTTCATCTTCAAAAGTCATCATGGCACATTTATCGAAACAAGCGTTGCTTGATTATTACCAACGTTATGCAGATGCATTTGCAGAAGTAGGATTTGTGCAGAATGAAACCGCTTTTCTGGAACAAATGAGAAAGATCAAAAAACAGGGGTATTATTATTCTAGTGGTGAACTTGATCCTCAAGTTGCAGGTTTGTCTGTCCCAGTTAAATTCTCTCTTAAAGAACCGCCCTTAGCGCTTACTTTATTAGCCTCAAAAAATAGATTTGATTTTGTAAATCTGGAAAAATTAGTACAAATTCTTCAGGAGAAAGCACAGATTATTGAAAATAAGTTCCTCTACCATCCTGAAAGCACCAGTGACATTCGTAATAATTTAACCAAATAAAATTTAAATTATGTTTGAAAAACCATTCATATTCTCATAATATGATTATCATTCTTTAAGCCATAGCATTCTTACTGAATTAAATGGCGAGAAGATTCCTCAGAGGTGAAAAAGCCTATTTCGAATGAGATAGGCTTTTTTATTTTAATTTTGGATTTATAGCAATAATGCAGATACATTTAAGGAAATTTAAGAATTTTACAATTGCGATGTGTAGATAAAATCTAAAGTTAGAAATTTGAAATCATATAAGTTCTTCCATTTTATGCTTTTCATTTTAGCTCTTCCTTAGAATCCTTCTTGATCAAAAAAGATAACTAAGAAACCAATTAAGCTTTTTATAATTGGATCATAAAAAATTTTAAAACTTAAGAATATTATCCCAGTACGGCGGATCTCCAATTTCTTTTAAAATGAAATCAAGCACAGTTCTAACCTTTTGCGAACGAATTCTGTTTTCGGGAGAAACCAGATGAATCCCTATAGAATAAGGCTCCACTGTACTGATCCAGTCATGAAGAAGTTGAACCAGTTTATGGGTTTTAAAATAGTCTTCCGTAAAAATCCAGGTTGGAAATAATACAATCCCCCGTCCTTCCAATGCCGCATCTACCAGGACTTCTGCATTATTACTTCTTAAAGGCCCTTGTGGCTCAATTAAAACCGGAGTGTGATGTTCTTGCTGACGGAAATACCAGCGTTGGCTGCCTGAAACACCTTTATAGACCAGACACTGATGATTCTGAATCTCGTGTGGGGAATGTGGAGTTCCATATTTTTCAAGATATGCAGGACTCGCACACAGCACATATTGTTGATCACAGATCTTGCGTGCGATTAATGCTGAATCCTGTAATGAGCCAATCCGTATGGCAATGTCTACACCTTCTTGTACAGGATCAATAAAAGTATCTGTCAAGATCAGCTCGACTGAAAGATCTGGAAAGCTATCATGCAATTTATTCACTATACGCGATATATGTAGCCTTCCCAGCGCAACCGCTGTATTGATACGAATTAACCCTCTGATCGCGTTTTTACCAGAAATTTCTTCATTGGCCAGATCTAGCGTATCCAGCACTTCCTTAATTTGCACAAAGTACTTTTCCCCTATCTCAGTCAGCCGGACAGAGCGTGTATTACGATAAAAAAGTTGCTGTCCAATTTCCTGTTCAAGTTTTGAAATAAAACGAGATACTGAGGAAGATGGAACCTGAAAATGCTTTGCTGTAGCTGAAAAACTGCCGGTCGTTGCCACCATCACAAAATAGCGTAATGCATTGAGTTGCATAATTGATCTATCTCTGAATTTAATTCAATCATTTTATTATTGTCATAATAGCAATTATGTTTTGAAAAATTGCGGAATTGTAGCTTTTAAATAAGAGAATATAATTTGGTGCTTTCTTCCTTTGGAAAGCATATATGAAACAGTTGTGGATTTTCCCATTAGTCGTTCTTGCAGGTATGGGGTTATCTGTTGAAGCGGGTCTACTGGGTCCACTTGGGGAAGAAATTGGCCATTTCTGGGCGACCTTGGGAATTTTCGCCATCGGTTCACTACTCTTAACCTTCGGACTGATCTTTAGCCGCCCAAAACTTTCTCTCATGTTTAAGCAGCCACGGTGGCAACTGACTGGCGGTATATTAGGTCCTATATATGTAGTGGCTTTAACTGTAGCAATACCTCATATTGGCGTTGGCCTCACCATGGTGGGTATCCTTTTTGGCCAGGTTGCGACCAGTCTTATTATTGATCACTGGGGTTTGTTAGGTAGCCATAAACGGGCTGTAGACAAATATCGTATTGGCGCGCTGGTGGCTATTTTAGCTGCATTATGGCTTATTCAATAAGGAAGCTTCTCCATGATTTATATAATGTTGTTTGTGGTTATTTTGGGCGGAGCAGTTTTATGTGCTCAATCTTCAATTAATGGTCGTCTAGGTGCTAAAGTAGGTGTATTAGAAAGTTCTTGGCTGACATTTGTCTTAGGTGCTCTAGTCAGTTTTCTAATCGCTTTCTTTCTTGAACCCAACCATGCATTGAATTTATTCACAGCCCCAAGATGGCAATTAACAGGTGCATTTTTTGGCGTGGCCTATATGCTTACGATTGTATTTGCTATGCCTAGACTGGGCGCTGCTGCCACCACTGTCGCCGTCATTAGTGGCCAGTTATTAATGAGTCTGCTCATCGATCATTTTGGATGGTTGAATAATCCGGTGATTCATTTAGATGGATCCAGACTAGCAGCAATTGCCCTATTAGCTGTTGCACTATTTTTTATCTATAAAAGTAATATTGCAGCCAAAGCACAAGCTGAAAATTAAGATACTGTGAAAGGAAAGAGATTTTAGGTTTTAAAATCTCTTTTTTTATGAGCTCATAAAGTTATTTTGAGGAATCTAAGGGTAATATTAGGCATAGTTCATAAGTCATTTCACTTAAGCATGCATAATCAATTTTCAGGCAATAAACAAATTCGTGTAGTCTCAAACTTTTCAGAACTCGTTAATTCGGATTTTAAGGGTGCGATGAATGCGATTTGCTGGTCTAGAAATTTAGCGGGTGATTTTGCCGAGATCGTGAATAAGCTTCATTTACAGGAAAATATGACTGAAGTTTCAATTGATGATCTTATGAAACTCCAGCTGTCAGAAAGCGGTCATCTGGCAAGAAAGATTATCTTAGAAGATATACAGCTACTGACTGACTACGGCGCTTCCCCTTCACTCAATCTGCTCAAATGCTATGAACGGGATAATGAGCTTGATTTCATTACTACAGATGTCTATTCATTCCATGTCGATCGCTCTCCGATTGAAACAGATACTTTCTTATGTACCTATCATGGTGCTGCAAGCGATATCTTGCCTAATGATCAGGTGGAACAAAAGATTCTGATTCCAGAAATCAGGGCAAAGCTGAAAGAATTATATGATGGCCCAGAAGCCGGATTTGAAGGTTTTCTGGAAGAGTATTTCTTTGATCTGCATTATCAACCTAAGCCTAATGCAAAACCTGTAAATTTAGGTCAGGGACATCTTTGGCGATTGGCAGTCGATCATCCAGCCCAAAGAGCCCTACCTTGTGTACATCGGGCTCCGGTTGAAAATGAGGGTGAATATCGATTGCTTTTGATTTGTTAAATTCGATACAAATCTTAAAAATGAGAAAATCCACATTATCTTATTGTCATTTTTCTCATTTTCATTCAAGCAAATTCTAACTGTCCAACCGAATGGTAAGTACGATTAAAATACACCAGGCTCTGATCTTGTTCGCTCCGTTGAATCGCAACCACTCGACACATAAAGATACTATGTGTCCCTACTTGCTGGATATTCTCGATTTCACAGTCAAAACTCACTAATGCATCGCCTAGTACAGGTGAGCCTGTTTTTAGTATTGTCCAAGAACCTAATTGAAATCTTCGTTCAGAACTGAATTTGCTGGATGCGAATGCATTAGAAATCTGTTCGTGCTGTGGACCTAAGACGTTCACTGACAAAATTTTGTTCTCAATAAAATGCACATGTGAACGAGATGACTGATTCATACAGACCAGCAATGTCGGTGGTGTATCAGTCACGCTGCATACTGCAGATGCCGTAAAACCATGCATTCCTGTCTCACCCGAGGTTGTAATGACATTCACTGCTGTGGTGAGTAAGGACATGGCATTTCTAAAGTCAGTCGCTTCAATCATCTCTTAAATCCCTAATTGACTATCGCTTTGATGAAGAGCGGTAAAAGTACATGTATTCCTTATACAGCTCTTAAGACAAATGCATACTCAGGCTGTCAGTTCTTGACGAACAATAGCTGCGCCAGCACTTAAAGCATTCAGTTTGCCTTGTGCGACTTGACGCGATAAAGGTGCCATACCACAGTTGGTTGAAGGATACAGCTTGTCAGCATCCACGAACTGAAGCGCCTTTCGTAAAGTATCTGCAACCTGTTCTGGTGTTTCAATTTGATTGGTTGCGACATCTATGGCGCCGACCATGACTTTTTTGCCACGAATCAATTCAATCAGATCCATTGGTACATGAGAGTTTTGGCATTCAAGTGAAACAATGTCGATCTTAGACTTTTGCAGTTTCGGAAAAATTGCTTCGTATTGGCGCCACTCTGAACCTAGAGTCTTTTTCCAGTCCGTATTGGCTTTGATACCGTAACCATAGCAGATGTGTACTGCTGTTTCACATTTCAGACCTTCAAGCGCTCGTTCTAATGTGGCAATGCCCCAGTCATTTACTTCATCAAAAAATACATTAAATGCAGGCTCATCAAACTGGATGATATCTACACCTGCTGCTTCGAGTTCAAGTGCTTCCTGATTCAGGATTTTTGCAAATTCCCAAGCCAGTTTTTCACGGCTCTTATAATGAGCATCATAAAGCGTATCGATCATGGTCATTGGACCCGGCAACGCCCATTTGATTGGCTGCTTAGTTTGACTACGCAAGAACTTGGCATCATCTACAAATACAGGTTTCTTGCGAGCGACAGCACCCACGACGGATGGCACACTCGCATCATAGCGATTTCGAATACGCACCGTCTCACGCTTTTCGAAATCCACACCTTCCAGATGTTCAATAAAGGTGGTCACGAAGTGCTGACGGGTTTGTTCGCCATCACTGACGATATCAATGCCTGCCTGTAGTTGCTCATGTAGGGACAAGCTCAAAGCATCTCGCTTGGCTTCAAGGAGCTGCTCGCCTTCCAGTTTCCAGGGTGACCAAAGTTGCTCAGGTTCGGCAAGCCAAGACGGTTTCGGTAAGCTGCCAGCTGTAGATGTTGGGAGTAAAATGCTCATGTCTAATCTTCTATCTCTATATTCGTTAATTTATTTCTTCATTCAGGCAGTATGCTCTTGATGAGCATTATCTACAGTAAAATTTGCGGCCCACTTTTCAAGAATGTCTTTATACGGCTTAATAAAATTTTCTTCTGTCCATTTGCCCTGCTTAACTGCTAATTGACTACGCTCCACACGGTCGTAAACGATTTGTGTCAACGAATAATCCTGATAATTCAGGCTTGGTTGATAGATCAAACCTGCAGGCGAATTGGTGTTGTAAATTTCAGGACGATAAATCTTCTGGAAACTTTCCATGGTACTGATCGCACTGATAAGTTCGAAGTCCGTGTAATCACGCAATAAGTCACCGGCAAAATAGAATGCCAACGGTGCATTACCATGTTCAGGTTTGAAATAGCGAACGCTTAAGCCCATCTTTCTGAAGTATGCATCTGTACGTGAATAATCATCATTTTTATATTCCACACCGAGTACAGGATGCACATGTGCAGTACGGTAATAGGTTTTCGTGGTAGATACACTCAGGCAAATCACCGGCTGTTTCTTAAACTCGGCTTTAAACACATCTGAATGAATTAAATGCTGATAAAGTTTGCCGTGCAAATCACCAAAGTCGTCAAGCTTTGCATCAGTTTTATCGCTGATGGATGGCAATACAACGCTAAAGTCATAATCACGTACATAAGATGAAAAGCTATTGCCAATCATGCCTTCAATGCGCTCATTGGTTTGATGATCAATGACGGTACTTTTCAGCATCTCGATAAAAGGGAAAGTTTGACCATGGCCTTCGACATCAAGTTCCGCAGAGATAATGTCAATTTCAAGGGAATAACGGTCGCCTTTAGGATTATCACTTGTCGCTAATGAATTAAAACGCTGATTAATCATGGCCAGAGTTCTGCGCAGATTTTCCTGTCGACTTTCACCACGTGCCAGATTGGCAAAGTTTGTGGTTAAACGTGTGTTGTCTGCTGGTTGATAATTTTCATCGAAACGGATGCGCTTGATTGAGCATGTAAATTGATTATCCATGGAGATTCACTATCCTAAATTTTTAAATAAAGCCAAATTTCTGTATAACTTCATTTAAACGTGAATCTAGAGATGAGTAAAACGATATAAATTCAGTAAAAGATGAGAGAAATTCACTATAGATGAATTAATTGTATGAATACTTACTCAAAATTAAATAGAACAAAATACAGTTTCTCATTCAAAAATAAATATAGATCGCCTTTTATAAAAATGAGCTATCAATTTAATTTTAAAGGTAAAAATTATTGATGTGTCTTTCAATTGGCTCTTGCTGTAGCACCTAGTTTGCATCTTTTATTTTAATAACACACAACTTCTTCGTATAAGAAGAACCTACATCAATATAGTGGCAATTATCAATTTGAGTATGGTTTTTTACAATCGTATGACCCAGATAGATCTCATCGATATTTTTAACGGTTCCATAGCGATAAGAATGATTGCGAATTCTCCCTCTACCCCAAAGAGCATTGGTATATGCTGAAGTTAAGCCTGGAATTCTATTTTCACCTTTTGCAATTTTCTTTTTAAATACATTCCAGTCATTAAGCGCAATATCTGCGTGTAAAATGCCAATCTTTTTATACTCGAGGTTTAGTTCAATGGCCAAAGGAAGTGCAGAAAAAATTTCACTGAGTTCATCCTGTTTTTCGGTTGATAAAAGATAGAACCACTCACCACCATTCTGCGCATGCATATCTTGAATCCATGCATCGTCACGGCCCTTGATACACATTTCCTCATGATTGCCGCGAACACAATAAAACCAGGGCTGACTTAGCAATGAAACGCATTCCAGGTTTTCATTACCACGATCGACCAGATCTCCGGTACAAATCAGTAGATCTTTCTCAAAATTAAAATGAACTTTCTCTAATTCTTGCATGAGCAAGCTATAACAACCATGCAGATCCCCAACCACATATATGGCAGAGAAATCAGATCCATCAATTACCTTAGTTAAAGTGTTCATAAGTATCTTCTATAACATGGAACCCTGTCTGCCAAACCTGAAGCAAAAGATGATTCTTAAATCATATCTTTTAATTTTAATGCTGTTTAAAACCTTAAAGATGATTTTTTAACATTATTTATCTACTACAATTAAATTATTTTTAGTCATAAAGCCCTTTGTAAAATATAGGAAAGTTCACATAATGTTAACTTTTGTATAAATATATTATTTTTTTGTAAGTTTAAGCTTACATCGATTGGAGCAAATACTCTATATCCTGTTTCCTCAATTTTTGACATTATGTTTCACATAAAGAGTCAGCAAGGAAAGCTGATAATAATCGCATTACAATGATAATAAAGTCGAAAGACAGCGAACTTACTGGGATGGTAAGTGATAAAAGTAGAGACTACAGCCGCTAAGCCTTATAGTTTTGGGAGAGACTATAAGGCTTTTATTTTATTAGCATCTACTTATTTATTGATTCGGTGATACTCGCCAAATCACGTTCGCTACATCATCAGCAACTAATATTGCGCCTTGAGCATCTGTAGCTACACCCACAGGCCGACCAAATGCATCTCCATTTTTGCTTAAAAATCCGGTCAGAACCTCTTGAGGCTGACCAGAAGGCTGACCATTTTGAAATGGCACAAAAATAACTTTATAACCACTATGGGGTTTCCTATTCCAGGAACCATGCTGACCAATGAGTGCACCATCACGATATTGGGATATTAAATTAGCCTTATAAAATGTCAGACCCAGTGATGCAGTATGATTTCCCAAGGCATAATCTGGCTTAATTGCTTTCGCGACCAGTTCAGGCTTTTGCGGTTTTACCCGGGTATCCACATGCTGGCCATAATAACTATAAGGCCAGCCATAAAAAGCGCCATCTTTTACTGAGGTCATATAATCAGGAACCAGATCATTGCCCAGCTCATCACGCTCATTCACTACAGTCCATAAGGCTCCACTCTGAGGCTGCCAGTCCATGCCATTGGGATTACGCAGGCCTGTAGCAAACGGCCGGGCTTGACCTGTAGAAAGGTCCAATTCCATGATCAGGGCGCGTCCTTCTTCCTGAGCTATGCCATTTTCAGCCACATTACTATTAGAGCCTACCGTAATGTAGAGCTTCTTGCCTGCAGGATTGGCAATAACATTTTTCGTCCAGTGATGATTTAAAGGGCCTGCAGGCAAGTCTAATACATTAGTTCCTTTTTCTTTGATCTGGGTCATACCTGGCTGATAAGAGAATCGCACTAAAGCATCTGTATTTGCGACATAAAGCATATTACCCACTAAGGTCATTCCAAACGGCGAGTTTAAATTTTGCAGAAATACCGTTTTCTGGTCAGCAATGCCGTCTTGATTACTGTCACGCAGCAGGCTAATACGGTTGGCGCTTGGATAGGATGATCCTGCTCTTCTCATCACCATTTTCATGATTTTACCTTTAATCCCTTTACTGTCTTCAGGCTTAGGTGGAGCATCAGTTTCAGCCACCAGTACATCTCCATTCGGCAATACATATAACCAGCGCGGGTGTTGAAGGCCTTGTGCGAATGCTTGCACTTTTAAACCTGGTGCTGGCGTCGGCATGACACCTTCAGGCCAACCTTTTGCAGGGGCAATGTTGACGACCGGAAACAGTCTTGATTTTGGTTCAGGTAAAGACGGCTGAGCGCCATAACTATCTGTTACAGGTGTTTTGGATGAAACTGTACAGCCGGTAAATGCCAATATGATTACGGTACTTAAGGCTGATAGGAGAAATTGAGCCGCCATGGTATTTCCTTGCTTTTTGTTTTTATCTCTCCCATTTTAAAAGGCAGTTGAAGTTGTAATGATATAGTTCTTGTGGTTTCTGGTTGTGGATTGATTGCCGTAAATATACTAGTGACGCAAGCTGCCCAAAGCATAGAACACGGTCTAATTTTTTACTTATATTCACTCCAATCTTCTTAAATAAATGGCCATGCAATACTTAATAAAAGTAAAAGTCCTAATACAGCACAACTGATTTGCCAGAAACGTAAAGGATCACGTTCAATCATGGTAGGAGCTTTGGATTTTAATAATTCCTTGGATGGGTGTTCCAGATCATGGATCAATTCAGTCAATGCCTCATAACGATACATTGGCTCGATACTCAGAGCCTTTTTTAGAATCTGGTCTAACCAGAGTGGTAAATCTGGCCGATATTTTTGAATGGAATGATATTGAACTTTCTTTAGCTGCTTCAGCGTATTACAACGAGCCAAATCTGTACCATAAGGAAGCTGTTTAGTCAGTAAATAATAAGCCATTGCCGCCAAAGAAAATTGATCAGACTGCACGGATGGTGAATGTTCAATGAAATATTCAGGTGCCATAAATGCCAAGGTACCAAGTGGCCGATTCACATGTTTAGGATTAATTTCGACTAAACCTCGTACAGCAGTTGAACCATAATCAATCAGTTTGACTTTAAGTGTATTATCAACGTTTAAGACCATAATATTTTCAGGACGTACATCTTGATGCAACATTTCCAGTCGGTGCATTGCATTTAAGGCCAATGCTGTTTGCTGCAAAATAGGGAGAATATCTTCCATCTGCAAAGGCTTTTTCTGTTGATGCAGCCAGCGATCTAAGGTTTCTCCCTGCAAATATTCATAACTCTGGAATAAATATTTTTTCTCTGATTGATGCGGATAACATTGCAGCAGATTTTCGTGCTTAAGACGCTTTGACACCCAGTCCTCAAGTTGAAACTGTTCAACAGCCTGTTCATCTTGTTGTAAATCTACTGCCAGAGTTTTAATCACTAGCGGTTGCCGATCATGATCGTGTGCCAAATACAGGCAACTGCGGTGATTTTGGTGCAGGATTTTGTCAATGGCATAGCCTTCAAATGCTTCACCTTTGCTGAGCTGGGGTGGAAAGACATAATCCTGGTGCATATAAAACTGATCTGGTTCAGGCAACTGCTCAATACGGAGCACTTGAAGACTTAAATTATCATCACTGCCCTGTTTTAAAGCCTGTTCAACCAGGAATTTGGCAAGCTGATTTAAGTGATCTGCTGCTAAGGTGAAATCTAATAATTGTTGGTCTGTAACAAATTCATAAACCCCATCGGTCATAAGTAAAAAGACATCTTTTTCTTTTAGTTCAAGGCTTTGATAATCAATTTCAATACGATAATCCCCCCCTAAGGCACGACTGAGATAATGTTCTGTCGAAGACAGACAGACGCGATGATCATGGGTTAATAATTCAATTTCACCATCTCGGATTCGATAAATACGACTATCACCGACGTGAAAAATATGCGCCTGATGCTGCTTTAAAATCAGTGCAGATAAGGTACAGACATAGCCCCGGTCTTTATCGAAACGTCCCTGACTTTGTTGAGTTTGTGCATATAACCATGAATTTGTGGCGCGAATCACCCGTGCTGCTGAAGTCTGGGTGCTCCAGGCATCCGAAGTCGAATAATAATCTGAGAGAAAACTGCTGACGGCTGTTTCTGCGGCAATGTGACTGACATTGCTACTGCCGATCCCGTCGGCAATCGCACAAGCTATACCTTTTTGCTTCAGTACATGACCTTCTGGTAAAAAGATGCCATAAAAATCCTGATTCTGATCTTTAATACCAGCCGTAGAATACTGTCCAATAGCGACTTTTAATGTTTTTTTCATATTGAAAACTCAAAAAGGGATCATATTGATCCCTTTAAAAATGATTCATTATTAGAATTCTTTTTTCGCGCCAGTACGTACATGTGTGGTGTAAAGTGCCAGACCTGTTAAGGCTAAACCCCCTACCAGATTACCTAAAGCAACCGGTAATTCATTCCACAGGAAATAATCTGCAATCGAGAAGTCACCACCCATCATCATGGCAAATGGGAACAGGAACATGTTTACCACTGAATGTTCAAAGCCCATGGCAAAGAACAGCATCACTGGCATCCACATTGCGATGAACTTGCCACTCACTGTAGTTGACATCATCGCACCAATCACCCCTAAAGACACCATCCAGTTACACAGCATGCCGCGAATAAAAATAGTTATCCAACCTGAGAAACCATAAGCCGCATAACCTAAGGTACGGTCTTCACCAATATGAGAAATCTTTTCACCGACTGGATTCGGATCAGTCGCAAAGCCCATGGTATAAACAGCAGCCATCAGTACTGCAACGACTAAACACCCAGTAAAGTTACCTAAAAATACCAGTCCCCAGTTTTTTAAAATGCGTGCCCAGGTTACGCCAGGACGTTTATCCAGCCATGCCAGCGGTGTTAATACAAATACCCCGGTTAGCAAGTCATAGCCCAATAAATACAACATGCAGAAGCCGACAGGAAACAGTAATGCGCCAATCAGTGGCACACCAGTTTGCACTGCAATCGTAATTGCAAATACGGCTGCCAAGGCCAAAATCGCACCTGCCATAAAGGCACGAATCAAAACATCACGGGTTGCCATATGAAGCTTGGATTCACCCGCATCTACTACTTTTTTTGCAAACTCCGCAGGAGCAAGATATGCCATGTTGTCGTCCTCTTTTTCAATATACGGACCTGTTTTTCGAAAAAAAGACGCCTAAGATCACTGAAGACCTTAGGCGTCGTTGCCTTGAATATTAGAACAGGTAATGGTGAATGGCGTCGTTGCCATGTATATCGAAATAGAAGCAAAAGCTGTGCCATAAATAATTAATAATCGCTTAAATATTCATTTTTTATTTAGCATGAACTCTAAAATGCTATTGGCATGATATCTGCATTATCCGTTCTGCATACATTCATTTGAGAATAATTTGGAGAGGATTATGATTACCCATCGTCAACAAGTAACTGACATGATCATTTCAGCGAAAGTTTTAAAGTCAATTAAGTGGTCAGATGTTGCCAAAGAGATTGGTCTTTCTAAAGAATGGGTAACCGCTGCATGTTTAGGTCAGATGGCGTTTAATAAAGAGCAAGCAGAAAAGATTGGTCAGATTTTTGGCTTAAGTGATGAAGCCGTTGCATGGCTACAGATCGTGCCATATAAAGGTTCCCTGCCAACCAGCGTACCGACCGATCCTTTAATTTATCGTTGGTATGAAGTGGTGAATGTATATGGTTCTACCATTAAAGAACTGATTCATGAAGAATTTGGTGACGGTATTATGAGCGCGATTGATTTTAGTATGGATATTCAACGCGAAGAAAATCCGAATGGCGACCGTGTCAATGTCGTATTGTCTGGCAAGTTCTTGCCTTATAAAACTTATTGATCAATATCATTTATAAAAAGCCATCAATGTGATGGCTTTTTTTTATTTCATTTTTCTTTTTATGTTTGAGCATTAATCTCATTCTCTACATGAAAAAAATTTAGCGAATATACTTTATAAATTTAAAAAATTAATATGAATTCAATAATTTACATATTATTTTACTAAAATAAATCGTTTTTATTTTAAGCAAAATCTTAACCCCTTCTTCTTTTAATCTGCTTTAACTGCAAAGTATTCCTCTATCAATGAGTAATTTTTAATTTAAATTTCCTATTGTATTTAGATTGATTTAAAAATATCTAATCAATAACATTAGCGATAATTATTATCATTTACATTCATTAAAATGTTTTATACCAATCATCCAACTTTCAAGCTATCTTTGCTCAGTTTTGCCATATTGATGACACAGCAAAGTTTTGCAGAAAATAGTCAGCAACTTCCTACCATCACGATAGTCACTGATGCAGCACAAACAACAGAAAGCTCTGAACAGACTAAAAGCTATATTATTCAAAATTCTGCAACAGCTTCTAAACTAAATATTCCTCTTAAGGAAACGCCACAAACAGTGAATGTAGTGACGCGTCAACAATTAGATGACTTTGCACTGGATAATACCCGTGATGTACTCCGCAACTCACCGGGGATCATTGTAAGTAACCAGGAGACCGAACGAACTTCCTATCTATCACGTGGTTTTGAAATCTCAAACGTATTGGTAGACGGCGTTGGGATTCCGCTTGAAGGCTATAACTACAATAATGACAATCCAGACAGCTTTTTATTTGACCGTATAGAGATCGTTAAAGGTGCAAATGCCTTAAATAATGGTATTGGCGATCCGGGCGCTACCATTAATATGATTAGAAAACGCCCTACTCAGGAACTTCAGGCCGCGTTTAATACCAGTTATGGTTCATGGAATACCCAACGTTATGAAGCAGATGTTTCCTCTCCCCTGACACAGGATGGAAAAATCAGAGGCCGAGTATTTGGCTATCAGCAGACAGGTGATAGTTATCTGGATCACTATGAACTCGAAAAAAATGGCATTGGTGCCGTGGTTGAGGCTGACCTGACTGATTCGACCTTAATAACTGCTGGTTATACCGAAACGAATCATAATCCCAATGGGGTCAATTGGGGTTCTAATCCTTTAATCAATACTGAAGGTGAACAGTTAAGCTATTCAAGAAATTATAATTACAGTCCGGACTGGGCCTACTGGGACAGTAATATTAAAAACTATTTTGCCGAGATCGAACAACAATTTGGCGCTGATTGGAAAGCTAAACTGAGTTATGAGGAAAAACGGACTGACCGGGATTCAAAACTTTTATTCCTGTCCGGTAAACCTGGTGCTGACGGTACTTCAGGTATTTTCTTATATCCAGGTATGTATATTGATGACAACAAGGAACAGCAGGCCAGTCTGAGTTTTAGTGGCACCTATCCACTTTGGGGACAACAACATGAGGCATCTTTTGGCTATATCTGGGCTGAAAACAATCTGAATGAGTTAGGTTATGCAGGCAGCTTTACCAACCCACTTACCACAGATTTATCCAGTTTTACGCCGCCCGAACCAGTTTGGGATATGTCAAAAACCAGTGGTGAGATGCACATCCGGCAAAAAAACCAAAGCCTATATGCCGCCACCCGTTTACATATGACTGACGATCTGAAACTGCTTTTAGGTGCCAACTATGTTCAGGCTGAAAGTACAGGCAGCAGTTATGGAACAGACACGATTTATGATGAAGATAAAGTTTTACCCTATGCCGGTCTGACCTATAACTTTAGCCCTGAATATACAGGCTATCTGAGTTATACCTCGATTTTCCGTCCGCAAACCACCAAAGCAGATGATGGCAGCATTAACAAACCGATCGAAGGTGAAAGCTATGAAGTCGGAGTCAAAGGTTCTTGGCTAGATGACAAGCTTACCGCCACCATGGCTGTGTTCAGAACGGAGCAAAGTAATTATCCGCTGCGAGATTCTGATGGTATCCCGACTTTACGCACAACTCAGGTCAGTGACCTGCGTTCCCAAGGCTACGAGTTTGGCTTGGCGGGACAACTGACCGACCATTTTAACTTAAGCTTTGGCTACACTCAGTTTAGTCTTAAAGATCTGATCAACGGTGGTGATGCCCGTACTTTTAATCCTAATCAGTCTTTCAATCTTCTGACCACCTATCAGGTGCCACAGATTCCAAAACTGAAATTGGGCCTTGGTGTGCAATGGCAGGATAAAACTTATCTAGAAGTTCCTGAAGCTGCTACAGAGGGTGTTGTTACCCAACAAGCAGGCATTATCAAACAGGATGCATATGCGCTTGTGAATCTGATGGCCAGTTATGAACTCAATGATCACATTACTTTGCAGGCCAACGGGAATAATCTGACCAATGAAAAATACTTATTTAATTTCCCGAATCAGCAAGGCTTCTATGGTGCACCGGCAAATTACAGTGTGGCCGTAAAATTCAAATATTAATTTTTCGCTTGAGCTTTGAAAGAATATTCGGAGCTCATTTTCTTATATGTAAACAATAATCAGGTAGAATTCATGAAAAAAATCATTACTTTGACAATTGGACTGTCACTGACCCTTTCTGCTCAGGCCCATATGCTTTGGCTAGAACGTGCTTCAGATGCAAAAACACATGCATTCTTTGGTGAATATAGTGAACAGCTCAAAGAGACTCAAGAAGGTGCCTTAAAGTCATTCAGCCAAGCAAAAGCGATTCAGACTAAAAAACAATTTAGTCCCCAACTACACCAGGATCATCTGGTCTACTCTACAAAAGATCAAGCAGATGTAGAGCTCTATCATGAACTGATCTATGGGGAATCCTTACTCAGCTATCACGCGAAATCCGGCAGACAAAACCTGAAAGCAGACTCAGAGCTGGATATCGTACCGGTTCAACCGAACAGTAATACTTTTACAGTCATGTATCAGGGTAAACCCGCTGCGGATGTCAAAGTGACTGTCTATTCCCCACAGCACTGGCTTAAAAACTATACGACCAACAACCAAGGCCAAATTAATATTGCTACGCCATGGAAGGGTCAATATGTACTAGAGGTGAGTCAAGAAGTAGACAAGACAGGAAAATTGAATCAGCAAGTGTATAAGAAACAGTACCTGGTCACGACCTTAAGCTTCGTGCATTAAGTTGCCTCAATATTTATTTATACAGATTCATATAAAGGCCTTTCCATGATTTCTACCCTTCAGCCACTTGCTATCCTGTATCGATTAAGCATGAGCTTTGGTATTGGTTATTTATGTAGTTATCTGATTGCTCTCGATCTGGCCTATTTTTTACAGGCGAGTTTACCCAAAGCTGAATCGGTTTATCTGGCTGCCTTTATTGCCCTCATTTTTTATGTCTGTTTTGTGATTGGAATCTTCTGTATTCAAAGTCTTAAAACACTTTCAGTCTATAGCCTGATTCCTCTCATTGTTTTATTTGTCATTTCCCGCTTCATAGGTTAAACCATGCATAAATCTGTCCGTCAATCTATGGCATGGCTACATTCATGGCTAGGTTTAAGTTTTGGCTGGCTCCTCTTCGCGATCTTTTTAACAGGTGCGGTTACCTATTATCGCCATGAAATTACAATGTGGATGCAGCCACAATTTGCCACGATGCAGGTTAACCAGGAAATTGCTTTAAAAACTGCTTATAGCTATTTACAGCAACATGCACCTGATGCACAGAACTGGTATATCGGGGTAGCGAATCAGGATTTACCGGTTAATAAAATTTATTGGCAAACTGCAGAGGGTGCTTATCAACTTAAAACCCTGGATGCTATGACAGGTAAGGAATTAACGCTTTCGGCTACACAGGGCGGAGATTTTTTCTATAACTTTCATTTTCAGCTATATGGCGTACCTTATACCATTGGCCGTCTGATTGTCACCATTGCTGCATTCATCATGTTGATGACCCTGATTTCCGGAATCATTACCCATAAAAAAATTCTGACCGACTTCTTTACTCTGAGAGCTTTTAAAGGACAACGTTCCTATCTGGATTTTCATAATGTCAGTTCCGTCATTGCGCTACCGTTCTTTTTAACTATGACTTTTACTGGCCTGGCTATTTTCTTTTATATTGTTTTGCCTTCTGGCATGAAAAAGCTATATCCAGAAAATCCATTTCAATATTTTGAAGAAATCCGAACCAAAAATGTGCTTGCTCCCTCTGCTGTGCCCATTAAAACGGAGATGTTGCCGATTCAACATTTTATCACTACGGCGCAGCAGCACTGGGGAAAATTAGAATTTGACAATATTACCGTGAAGCAGCCGAATACCCAGCTGGCAAAGATTACCTTAACCGAATTGAAAGATCATTCTATTACCCGCAATCAGGCACAACTCGTATTCAATGCGACGACGGGCAAATTGCTTGAAAACACCCGTAATGACAGTGCAATTGCTACCCTGAATGCCGGAGTATATGGTTTGCACATGGCACGTTTTGCTGAACCTGTTTTACGTTTAGCCCTATTTTTCTCAGGCATATTAGGCTGTGCCATGATCGCTTCCGGATTATTGCTCTGGAGTCTGAAACGACAGATGCAGAAAAAATCGGATCGTTTTCACTTTGGATATTATCTGGTGAATCGTCTGAATATCACCATGATAATTGGTTTACCTATTGCCATGCTGGCTTATCTTTATGCAAACCGTTTGATTCACATTCCTGTAGGCACCACAAATTATGAAATCTATATCTTCTTTAGTATTTGGCTGAGTAGTTTTATCTTGGCCTGTTTAACGCCACAACAGCATTTATGGAAAACGCAGCTTAAAATTCTCATCTGTGCCGCTTTTATGCTTCCACTCATCGACCTGTATTATTTGTGGTCCCAGCATTATCTGGATTCTTTTGCGAACTATTGGCTGTTTTTGCGTATCGATCTGATGCTCTGGATCTTGGCACTTCTCGCTTACTTCCTACATCAGAAAATTACACCTATCCAGCAAAAAGCTGTTCATAAAATTCAGGCCAAGCTTAAAACTGCACAGCAGGAGTCTTCTTCATGATATGGATGGCAATAGTAGGACTGATCTGGATGGCCTGTTTTGGTTTTTATGCAGTGAGTGAAAAACAGATTTTAAAAACCAGACAGTCTCGATATTCTTTTCTTGTGAGTTATCCGGTCATCGTTAAATTGATCTCAGGCAGTCTTTTACTATTGGTATTGTCCCTTTTACGAACTCAATTCAGTAGTAGTATTAGCTTTATGGCACTTTGGGTTTTTATAAGTCCAATCGTATTTATATTTATTCTGAAGATGAATAATTTAAAACAAAGAAAAATATAAAAGTTTATAGAGGCCTTAAGAATAAGATATAGCTGAGTATATGAGGCGAGAAAATGATTTTCCCGCCTCATAAATATTAGCTTATATAGATATCTGTTTAGAACATCATTCTTAAACCGATTCCATAACGCCAGCCCTGTTCAGAATCAGATGCGTCCTGCCATGAAGTTTTCTCGTTGCCCTTGGAATATTCATAAGCAATATTAAGGTAAGGCATGATCTTTTTATTGACCTCATAACGAGTTTCCAGACCGAATGCTGCATGACTTATTCCAGTCTTTTTAGCATTGGCTGCTTTATCCTTCAAAATGAGGTCAACTTCAACATAAGGCTGCAAAATCAGTTTTTGTGTGAGTAGCAGATCACGTTCTGTTTCTAGCTCAAGTCCGATAAAATCATCTTGACCAAGATACAGATGTGCATTGGTTTCAAAGAAATACGGCGCCAGTCCATGGAATCCAAATATTGCATCTACATGTTCAATATCTTGCCCAGCATTAGGCTGACCCAAATTTTCCTGACGGTAGCGAAGACCCGCCTGAGCATCCCAGAAATCTGAAATATTCCGGCTATACAGAGCTTGGACTGCATATTCTGTTGCTCTGGATTCCTGCTTGTCAGCTTTGAGTTTAATGAACAGTTTATTTTCATCCGTGCCAATCCGAAGCTCATTCTCAGACTGTAAGCCTCCCTCACCTTCTGAGTTTTTGATCCATTTATTGTCCAGTTTGACCCGCGTATAAATTTGCCCTCCATGTTCCTTGCGATGATCATGTTCGCTGGAATAGGTTGAAGCTGAATCTGGAATTAAACTTTCAGTAATTTCCGGTGCTACTGAAGTTAAATGATGCTCTGACGATTGGAGTGATTGTTGATGATGCATCGAATGATCAGCATGCTGTTGAGATATATCTTCGGCAAAAACAGTCATATTTCCCAACGCCAATACACTAGCCAAAACAGGCTTCAAACAAAGATTAATGGTGTGCATGAGCATCTCCTTGTTTTTCTGCTGGTTTTGTCATGTGATGATTGGAATGATCTTCCCGCACAGTATTCTGAGTCGAAACGTCATTTTCCTGAACATTTGCTACAATCAGTTTATTCATCATTCCGGCAGTCATGTGATACAACAGATGACAATGAATCGCCCATTCACCTAGTTCATCTGCAGTCAGCAAAGTCGTAACGGTTTTTCCAGGTGGGACAATCACTGTATGTTTATTCGGCATATCTATTGCAAACTGGCCATTTTCGAGCTGCATGAACATGCCATGTAAATGCATCGGATGTGCCATCATACTGTCATTGATAAATTTCAGCCTGATCCGTTCCCCAAATTTCACTTTGAGCGGCTCTGCTTCATTAAATTTCTTGCCGTTCATGGTCCAGATATACCGTTCCATGGTGCCGCCTAAACGAATCACCAATTCGCTTTCTGCGTCGCGAATATCTTTTTGCGGAGTTAAAGATTTGAGGTCGCTATATTGCAAAGCTTTATGCCCTACCGGTGTAGAGGCATTGGCCCAGCCGTAAACTGGTTGCTGCGTAAAAGTTTTGGCATCTTTTTCATGTTGCATATCCCCGGTCATATTTGAGTGATTCACATGATCTATAGCGGATGAAGTATCTGAATGCTCGGTATGATTGTCCTCTCCTTGCTCGATAATTTTGGCTGATGCATGCTGCTTATGTCCCATCATCGAATGTTCAGTATCTTTTTTAACATTTATGTCATGGCTAGCATGATTCTGATGATTCATCTGCTCGTGTGCTTCACCCTGCATATTGCCATGTCCCATATCTTCCATGGTCAATAAGGCACGAGGACGGGATATAGGTTTGTGTATGGCATGATGAGCTGGCTTTAACTCATTCTGTAAGCTGCCAATCGCAAAACCGGAACGGTCAATCGATTCAGCTTCAATCTGATAATGCTCCGCAGTAGGCTCTACAATCACATCATAGGTTTCTGCGGCACCAATGCGGAATTCATCGACCGCTACAGGTTTAACAGGCTGTCCGTCTGCACTGACCACCGTCATTTTCAACTGTGGAATACGCACATCAAAAAATGACATGGCAGAGGCATTGATAAAACGCAGTCGCACTTTTTCATTCGGTTTAAACTGTCCTATCCAGTTCTGTTCAGGCGTTTTTCCATTCACCAAAAAGGTATAGCCGGTTACATCAGACAGATCGGTTTTCAGCATGCGCATCTGGTTCCACATTTTGCGATCATTCCAGGTGGCTTTAAGCCCTTCCCGTTTGATTTGCTGAAAAACATCGCTCAGAGTTTCACGCTGATTTTGATAATACTCGGCAGATTTTTTTAAATTATTCATGATCTGCTGGCCGGACTGCTCATGAAATTCTGAAAGCATGACCACATAATCACGCTCGGTCTGCTCATGTGCAGGAACTTCCGCCTGGTTTTTGGGATAGATTACAAAGGCGCCGTAAAGGCCGTCCTGTTCCTGCCCCTTGGAATGGGCATGATACCAGTAGGTTCCACTCTGACGAATTTTAAAGCGATAGACAAATTCCTGATCAGGTGCAATGCCCTGAAACCCGTTAAAACCGGGGACACCATCCATCAGGCCGGGTAGCAATAAACCATGCCAATGCAGAGAGCTTTCTTTATTCTTTAGCTTGTTTTTGACGCGAATAACAGCTTCATCACCTTCCTCAAATTCCAGTAAAGGTGCAGGAAATTTTCCATTCACTGTAATACGTTGTACGGTTTTACCGGTGAGATTAACAGGACCTTCTTCAATAACCAGCTGGTATTCTTTTACAGCAGCAAATAATGAAGACGAGATCACTAAACTTAAGCCCAATAACAGGCTTTGACTAATTTTAATCGACATAACTTAATCCTTGATTTTTGAAATATTAATAACGAGGATTAAGCTTTAGGTGGGCGCAGAATTTCCTGCCAATACCCGGCAAGGTGCTTGGCTTGATAATTAGAAATAAAAGTAGTTTCTAAAACATGGATCTCAGGGAGAGATAACTTCGAGATTTCCACATCGATCCAGCTACTCAAGCTATGGCAAGAGCTATAAATACAATCCGGACAGTCATCTTTGTGCTCGTTTAAGTCGGAGTGGCAATCCATGTCCTGACTCATATCATGAGCAGAACCATGCATAGCTTGATGCTGGCTATGTAACTTCTCTATTTTTGCCATTTCCTGACAATGGGAACTCATCTGCTTGGCTGACGTTTCCAGATGCATCGTTTTTGCTGAAGCAACAGACATGCTGCTCCAGCCTACGGCGAAGACCATAAGCGTCACAAACCAGATCTGTTTAAAGAACTGTCTGAGCACAATGCACCCTGAAAATATAAAAAATGAGTTAACCCAAATAGCATAGGGTGGAATATTAAAATTCGCAAACTTTATAAGCGCTTAATTTAAAGATTAATATTTTGTTCCTGATAAATTGATCACTTCTTAAAATAATTTAGCGGCAGCTTCAAATAAGACACGCCATTGGCTTCTGGCATTGGGAACTGTCCGCCATTCATATTAATCTGGATCGCAGGCAAAATCAGCTTTGGCATACTTAGACCCGCATCACGCTGCCGACGCATCTGCACAAATTCAGATTTGCTAATCCCTTCACGGATATGAATGTTTTGCTGTTTTTGCTGCTGAATCGTGGTTTCACATTGATATTCATGACGTGACTCTGGCAAATAGTCATGACACAAAAATACACGGGTGCTTTCCGGGAGCTGAAACAGCTTGTGAACAGAATCATATAAAACCGAGGCACTGCCATTTGGAAAATCACAACGAGCCGTGCCATAGTCCGGCATAAACAGTGTATCCCCTACAAAGACGGCATCACCAATCACATAGCTTAAACAGGCAGGTGTATGGCCTGGCGTAGGAATATTATAAACTTCCAGTTCGCCAATCTTGAAATGCTCACCATCTTCAAACAGATAATCAAAAGGCTGATGCGCATTGATCTGTTTCATGTCCAGATGATATATCTTGCCAAAAGTTTCCTGCACCAACGCAATTTTCTTACTGACTGCAATCTTGCCGCCTAATTGCTGTTTCAGATATGGGGCAGCTGTCAGATGATCGGCATGTACATGAGTTTCCAGAATCCATTCCACGGTCAAACCTTGTGATTTCACATAAGCAATCATCCGATCGGCATGCTCGGTCGACGTGGTGGCAGACGCAGCATCATAATCCAGCACGCTATCAATAATGGCACATTGGGCAGTTTGAGGATCGCTCACCACATAACTAAAAGTATTGGTATTTTTATCAAAAAATGCTTTGACGTTTGGCTGCTGTGTCATATTTATACTCCTGCCCATTTACGGTGAATCCAGACCCCAAGCAGCATAGCTGCAATAAAATACAGAGCTTGATAATGTCCCAAACCAATCAGGGTAAAACTGGGTGCCGGACAAATACCTGCAATTCCCCAACCGATTCCAAATAATAAACTACCCGACAGAAGTTTAGGATCAATCTTTTGATTCTTTGGTAAATCAATGGGTTCATTAAATAAAGTGGTCGGATGTGGATTATGTTTAGCTTTCTGGAAAGGAATAAAAGCCACCAGAATTGCCCCCATCATGACAAAGGCAAGACTGGCATCCCAATCCCCAAACAGATCCAGAAAATCCAGAACTTTTTCAGGATTAGACATACCTGAGAGCATTAAGCCGACTGAAAACAGGCCACCAAATAGAAAAGCGAATAGATTTTTCATTTAGATAGCTCCAACCAGATGACGAACAACATAAACCGTGATAAATCCCGCCAGCATAAAAGACCCGGTCGCAACAAAGGAGCGATTTGACAGACGGCTAATCCCACAGATGCCATGTCCACTGGTACAACCTGAACCTAAACGTGTACCAAAACCAACCAGCAAACCGGCAATGACCATCATCCATGGGCTGGCATTCAGCTCAATTTCTGGCTGAAACAATACGCCGTAGATAAATGGAACTATAAATAGTCCTGCTAAAAACCAGACCGCAGGAGTTTTGAAAATTGTCTTTCGATTAAGTACCTGCCCAACCAACCCACTCACGCCCGCAATACGGCCATTCACATACAGATAGCCGACCACTGAAAGACCAAGCAGTAATCCACCGAGAAACGCTGCCAAAAAGTCATGCATGAGCATATTCCACTTAAAATATAT
This sequence comes from Acinetobacter sp. YH12249, assembly GCF_013417475.1. NCBI lineage: Bacteria > Pseudomonadati > Pseudomonadota > Gammaproteobacteria > Moraxellales > Moraxellaceae > Acinetobacter > Acinetobacter sp. YH12249. The sequence continues at coordinate 62,736 of NZ_VPDX01000002.1, forward strand.
AATTTTATATTATATAATTATAAATATTAATCAAGACGGTTTTTAAATATTGTGTGACTAATACAGGTTTTTTATATGACAGCAGATGAAACTCAGACACGTATTGATTTTTCTCAGGCTCATGTGGTAAGCGAACGCTTAAAAGTGTTGTCGAATTCTGACCGACTGAAAATTCTATGTGTACTGGTCGATAGTGAAATGAATGTGCAACAGATTGAGCTACAAACAGATATTAACCAACCCACTCTCTCACAACAACTTACGGTGCTCCGAAAAGCCGAAATGGTCAGCACGCGTCGTGAAGGAAAGCAGATTTTCTATCAGCTTTCCGACCCCAAAGTACTTATCCTGATGCAAACCTTGTATCAGCTTTATTGCAAGGCTTAAGTGATAAGAAAAATCTTTATTTATCCATAATTGGAGAATACAAATTCTTAAAATATTTAAAAATTAAGTATTTTCAGGAATATCTGCTGGAGCTGTTCTGGTATCACTTTGAATCAGGCCGTCAACTAACTTGATGGTGCGATCACAACTAACAGACAAGCGCGGATCATGAGTCACCAGCAAAATGGCACAGCCCTGTTCCTTATTTACTTTACGAAACAGTTCAAAAACTTCAGACGCGGTCTGGGTATCCAGGTTCCCGGTCGGTTCATCGGCCAGCAACAAGGCAGGTTCTGTAATGAGTGCTCGAGCAATTGCAACACGCTGTTGTTGACCGCCGGAAAGCTCATTCGGTTTTCGATGTGCATACTTTTCCAGCCCGACTGCAGCCAGAAGTTCATGAGCGCGGTCTAGAGCCTTTTGATCAGGCTTTCCATGTGCCATCATTAACGGCATAAGGACATTGTCTAATGCATTAAAAGCTTGAATCAGATGATGAAACTGAAATACAAATCCAATACTGCTGCCGCGTAATGCGGTACGTGCAGCGTCATCCATACGGCTGGTGGGTTGACCAAGCAGATATAGTTCACCGCTAGTTGGCTGGTCCAATAGACCCAGAATATTCAATAAAGTACTTTTCCCCGAGCCTGAAGGACCAATTAGTGCTGCAAAGTCATTACGTTCAATACACAAATCAATGCCATGCAGAACTTCGACTTCATTAGGCTGACCAATATTATAAGATTTACGTAGTGCTTCCAGCCGCAAGACTTCATTCGATGAATCAGACATGACGAATTGCCTCCACAGGATCAAGTGCCGCAGCACGACGGGATGGTATAGCCGCTGCCACTACACCAGTCAATGTGGCCAGCAATAAAGCCAGCAATAGCAGATTGATTGAAATTGGGATATAGAACAGGCCTGGGCCAAATTCATTAAAGATCCAGACCAGCAAATAACTGACTGCACTGCCGATAATAGACCCCAACAAGCCAAAAATTGCGCCCTGAAACAGGAAAACGCGCAGGATTTGTCTTTGTGTGGCCCCTGTTGCCCTTAAGATGCCAATTTCACGAGTCCGTTGTACGACACTGACTGACAAGACGCTAGCAATACCAAAAGCGACGGAGATGGCCACAAAAATAATAATCATATTGGTGGAAAGGCTCTGCGCTGAGATGGCATTCATTAACTGACCATTGGTTTTAATCCAGCTTTCTGCCTGTAAGGATGTCAAACGCCCGACCTGCGTTGCAATATTTTCTGCTTCAAAAATATTTTCTACCGTCAGGTCTATTACAGTGATCCCGCCTGGCAGGCTGAGTAAGGACTGTGCCTGTTTTAAATCCATATAGACATAGCGCGAATCCAGCTCACGTACTCCAAGTTCAAAAATTCCGGAAATATTTACGACAGTACTGTTGTCCTGACCGGTGTCTAATCGTAATTTGCTACCCACCTGTACACCCAGATCTTTAGCCAGCTGACTGCCAATCATTACATCATCTGCACCGACACGTAACTGCCCACTGATCATATATTCTTTGAGTGGAATTATTTTCTGATAACGTTCTGGATCCATGCCCACCAGCGCAACCGATTCCTGAGCTTCACCGCGCTGTGCGAATGCAGGTCCAGAAACTACTGGAGAAACAGCTGTCAATAAAGGCACCTGATCCAAGGTCGTCACGACCTCTTGCCAATTATTGATAGAGCGTAGTCTTTGGGCCCGTTTATCTTCTAGAACCAGCTGCACAGTGCCTGCGGGTGCGGGTATAACTTGGTTCACTTCATCGGGAGACAATAAACGGATATGTGCCTGTGTCCCTAAAGTCCTTTCGATGATATTAGACTGCAAGCCCTGTATCAGTGCCGAGATAAAAACAATCACAGACACCCCTACAGCAACACCCACTGTAATCATCAGAGACTGCATTCGGCCTTCTCGCAAAAAACTGATTGCGATCTTCCATTCAATCCAGAGACGCCCTAGTAATTTTTTCACTCGAATTTCACCGGTAATTCATTTTTATTGCTGGCATCATTATTCTGGTCGGCATAGTTGATTTCTTCGGGCTTAAATCGAACTCGTGTGCCATCTTTTAAAGTTGAAGTTGCATCTGACAGTACCTGGTCACCCACTTTTAAACCGGAAATCACTTCAGACATGGCAAGTCCGCGCAGACCCAGTTTCACTTTTTGTCGCTGGATTTTGCTATCACGTACCAGTAATACGGTGGCCTGATCGCCCTGTACTTTCCCTAGCGCATCATTCGGAATCGCTAAGGTACGATCACGGCGACCTGTCTCGACATTAACCGATACCGTCATATCCTGACGCAGGAAATCAGGTACCGGATCAACCGATAGACGCACTTCTACCGTGCCGCGTTGAGGATCGATACTCGGTGCAATAAAATTAATCCGGGCTGGGAAAGGTTTATCCGGGTAAGCATCGGCAATTGCAGTCGCTTTCTGGGACAACGCCAGTCGTGACAGATTACGTTCATCCAGTGGTACACGGATTTCGGTATTACCATCCATTGCAATGGTAAATAAGGTACGTCCTGGCTGAACCAGATCGCCAGGCTCAACATCACGGGTCAGCACCGTTCCAGCAACAGTTGCCCGGATTTTAGTTTTAGCCAGTTGAGCCTGTGCTACCGAAAGCTGCTCACGCAATGAAGCCTCCTCTACCTGACCAGGTGCCAGTGCAGCTGCTTTTAAACGCACAGTTTCATAATTATTGCGTGCTACCCTTTCTGCCTCTACAGCCTGTTCAATTTCTTCTGCCGAAAGGATGCCTGCTTCGGCATTGCGACGACGCGTCGCTTCACGGCTGGCCTGTTCCAGCTGAGCTTTTGCTGAAGCTAATTCTGCTGAGGCTTGTGGACGGCGATTGGTTGCCAGTTCATTCAATGCGACTTCTGCCTGACGAACTTGGGCTGCCAGTTCATCCGATTTAAGTACAACTAGCAAATCGCCCGGTTTGACCCGATCGCCTTCCTTGACCCGACGTTCTAGTACCACGCCGGTTACTTCACTACCGACTTGAGCACGTGAAACGGTGATGACCTGCCCGGTGGCAACCACTGATTGCACCAGCGGCATCGGCTCTAAGGTATAACCTGTGACTTGTGGCCCTTGCCACCAGCGAAATACGCCAAATGCAACGAGCAAAAGTAAAAGGATCAGGACAATATATTTATAGCGGATAGCGCGCAATGTGCTTCTCCATTCTGGTTAAAAGCGCAGTTGTAAAGAAATACTTGTAGCTTATCTAGCTGTATATTTTAGATTTATTTGGTTGTAAATAAGTTATTGGTTTTATTTTGCAGATTGGTTCCTAAATCGACTTAACTCTTCTGTAATCCACTGAAGGTATATTCCTGCTTATCGCTCTTTTCCTTAAAAAGAAACCCGATATTTCATTCTAGAAGTCGACTTTAAATAACTAAAACAGGCAGTTCTAAAGTGTCAATTTAAGCTAAATGAATAAATGCTAAATCCTGCAGAGGTTCTGTTATGAAATGTTGAGTCTAATTTAATCCCAACTAAAAGCTCCTAATATATTTTTTCCTCAAGAGCAATCAAGGAAAAAATATGAATAACTATCCTGAAACTCCAGCTTCAACTGAAACCCAAGCCCATCAACCGGGTGACCAGACTAAAATGGATCCTAATCCGGAAGTCATTAAAGAAAATTATAAAGGTAGCGATAAATTAAAAGGCAAAGTAGCACTCATTACAGGTGGTGACAGCGGGATTGGTCGCTCTGTATCAGTATTATTTGCCCGCGAAGGCGCCGATATTGCCATTTGCTATCTGGATGAAGATCAGGATGCGCTTGATACAAAAAAAATGGTTGAAGCAGAAGGACGACGTTGTCTGCTGATTCAATGCGATTTACAGCATCCTGATGAAATCAAGAAAATGGTTGAGCAGACCCTTCAGGAATTTAAAACCATTAATATTCTGGTAAATAATGCAGGTGTGCAGTATCCGCAGGACAGTATTACCGATATTTCTCCAGACCAGTTATTCAAGACCTTCAATGTCAATATCCTGTCCATGTTCCATCTGACTCAGGCGGTACTTCCACATATGCAGGCAGGTGACAGTATTATCAATACCACCAGTATCACCAGCTATCATGGACATGACACACTGATAGACTATTCAAGCACCAAAGGTGCGATTACTTCTTTTACCCGCAGCTTATCTACCAATCTGGCGAAAAATAAAACCGGAATTCGTGTGAATGGTGTTGCACCAGGCCCAATCTGGACACCACTCATTCCAAGTAGCTTTGATGAAGAACAACTGGAAGATTTTGGTAAACAGACACCAATGGGACGTATGGGACAACCGAGTGAAGTCGCTCCTGCCTATTTATTTCTGGCCAGTGAAGAAGCTAGCTATATTTCAGGTCAGATCATTCATGTAAATGGCGGCAGTATTATTAACGGCTAATCAAAGTTTGAAAGTAGATAACAGCCTTTCTAGCTGTTATCTACTTTTTTCTAAAATATTTAATACGTTTTAGTTTTAGAATCTTTGAAAAACAGAATTTGATGGATATCTATAAAATTCATCTTAAAGCTATAAAATAATTCAAACAAATCCTGACAGATGATTACCCGCGCCAAAATAATCCCTTGTTATAGTGATTTCAGACCCTACCTGATGAGGATAGTAAAATGTCTAGAGGTGATAAATCAGCTTATACCGAAAAGCAAAAACGACAGGCTAAGCATATTGAAGACAGTGAAAAAGATCGTGGTCGCCCTGAAGACGAAGCAGAGCGTATTGCCTGGTCGACTGTGAATAAGCAGGACGGCGGTGGCAAGAAAAAGAAAAACTGAGCTATCCAAAGTTCAAGGAAAGTGATGCTATTGATTTAGCATCAATTCAACTACCTAGATTTTATTCCTTTTATTTTTTAAGCAATCGAAAAAGTCTGATGGCCTTAGGTATTCAGATTCTTTCCTCTGTTTTGTTATTCCATCAAATCATTCAAGATAATTTTAAGGAAAAATATGAAAATTCTGATTGTATTAACCTCCCATGATCAACTTGGCGAAACGGGTAAAAAAACCGGATTCTGGCTCGAAGAACTGGCTGCTCCTTATTACACTTTTATTGATGCAGGCGCAGACGTAACGTTGGCCTCTCCAGCCGGTGGCCAGCCACCACTTGATCCAAAAAGCAATGAACCTGATGCGCAAACCGAAACAACCAAACGTTTTGAAGCAGATGAAGTGGCCATGCAGGCTCTTGCCAATACGCATAAATTAAGTGATGTGCTGAATCAGGATTTTGATGCGATCTTTTATCCGGGTGGTCACGGACCGTTATGGGATCTGGCCAATGACCAGAATTCTATTTCCTTAATTGAACAGACTCTACAGGCCAATAAACCTGTGGCACTTGTCTGTCATGCACCGGGTGTGCTTCGCGATGTTAAAAATGCAGAAGGCCGACCTATCGTCGAAGGTAAATCAGTGACTGGCTTTAGTAACACTGAAGAAGATGGTGTTGGCCTGACTGATATCGTGCCATTTTTAGTTGAAGATACGCTGAAAGAAAAAGGCGGACAGTATTCCAAGGCTGAGGACTGGCAAGTGCATGTACAGCAAGATGGCCTGTTAATTACCGGACAGAATCCGGCATCTTCTGCCGCAACGGCTGAGGCGCTGTTAAAGTTATTAAAATAATTTCATCCAGATATAAGTAATTTTGTTCATTTACTTATTTGCTGGTAAAAAACCCTGATGTGATGTCACATCAGGGTTTGTTCAGTTTTATTCTCAGTTCTAATTTGCTACTGCCACAGTTGATGCAATATGCTGGGCCAGTAATTCTCTGAGTTTAAATTTCTGGATTTTCCCCGATGGCGTCATCGGAATCTCGTCCCAAATCTCCAAACGTTCTGGAATATATTGCATTGCCAGATTATGGGTTTTCAGAAAATCCACCAGCTCATTAAAACTTAAAGACTGTGCTTGATCTTTTAACTTGATAATCGCACAGGCACGCTCACCTAGCCGTTCATCTGCATAGGCCACTAAAGCGACCACCGCCACATTGGGATGTTTATATAAAAGTGATTCAATTTCTGCAACCGGAATATTTTCACCGCCACGAATGATTACATCCTTTTTACGGCCACAAATCCGGATATAACCTTTCTCATCCTGATAGGCAATATCGCCCGTATCAAACCAGCCATCTGCATCGGTATCATTTAAATGAGCACGTTTGAGGTAGCCACCGAATCCAGAACAAGCGCGAATCATCAAGCGACCAGACTCATTCACCGGCTTGGTCTGTCCTGTTTTATCGACAATTTTGACGTCTACACCCGGCAAGGCGATGCCATCAGTATTAAAAGAACGTTCATCGTCATCTTCTGGACAGGTAGTAGTGACCGCGCCACATTCAGTCATTCCCCAGGCTGAAATCACTTTTACGCCTAAAATCTCCCGGGCTTTTTGCACTAATGGTCCCGGAATTGGCGCACCAGCACAAAGGAAAATTTTCAGTGAATCGACTTTGTCATGCTGTTCAGCCACAGTATTGGACAGGTCGTTCAAAAATGGCGTTGAAGCCATGGTGAAATTCACCTGATGCTGATGAATCAAGTCTACTGCTTTGGAGACATCCCAGACATCCTGTAATACCACTTTGGTATTGAGCTGAATCGGCATCATCAGGCCATACATAAATCCGGTCTGATGCGCCATCGGTGACGCCATCAATACCACATCATTTTCAGTTAAATGCAAACGCTCTGCATAAGGCACAATATTGGAAAACAAGGTATTAGCGGTATGCATCACGCCTTTCGGTTCACCTGTAGTGCCCGAGGTAAAGATTAGTTGGGTAATATCATCTGGGCCAGATTCAAGCCCATCTAGCTCAGCAATGGCTGCAGCATTCTGTTCCAGACTATGATTAAGCAACAGGCGATCAAAATTATTCTCGCCATCCCCATTCACTACAACTACGTGTTTTAGGGTGTCCAGCTTGTTGTGTAGCTGATTGGCCAACTGTTCATGGCCAAAATTACGAAAGATTTTAGGCACAACAAATACTTTAGATTCACCATGTTTAAGCATGAATTCCAGTTCACGCTCACGGAATATCGGCATGAGTGGATTCAATACGGCGCCAATACGGCTACAAGCCAGATACAGCAAGGTAAATTCCCACCAGTTCGGCAACTGGCAAGACACCACATCATTTTTCTCAATACCCAACTGTTTCAAGCCCAGCGCAATTTTGTTGGTCATGTCCCAAAGCTGCTGGTAGCTGAAAGTCTGTTCAGTTTGATTCTCGACCTTAAAACTCACTAAAGCGGTTTTGTCCGGATTTTTTTCTACCGCACTGCGTAAAAAATCGAGAATTGTTTGATTGAGCCAGTGTCCCTGTTTGAGCATGGCCTCTTTTCTTGTCGGGATCAGAACCGCATCGAAATCCATTCGCTTATTCCTCATTTTTTATAATAGTCTTATTTTGGCGGGGGCATACTTTCCTTAAGCTGGTACAGCCTTACGTCCTGCCTTATGCCGAGCGATAATTGTTTTCATGATCTGTGCTGTGCCATCGCCAATCTGGAAGCCCAGTACATCACGCATGCGCTGTTCCATCACACCACGGTCATAACCGGCATGACCAAAAGTCAGCAGGCATTGATGAATCACATCATAGGCCAGTTTCGGCCCCCACCATTTACACATGCCTGCTTCAGAGGTATGTGGCAGATGGTTGTCTTTCAGCCATAATGTTTGCAGACAAAGTAAGCGCGCAGCTTCAACCTGCGTTTCATATTCTGCTAACGGATGGGAAACACCCTGGAAAGCAGTCAATGGCTGACCAAAAGCTTCACGTTGCGCAGCATATTCCCAAGCCTCATCCAGACTGACGCGTGCAACCGCCAAAACTTGCAGACCAATCAGGGCACGCGAGAAATCAAAGCCCTGCATAACCTGAACGAAACCTTTATTTTCATTGCCCAGACGATGATTTACTGGTACACGGACATTGTCAAAGAAGATCGAACCGCGACCAATCGCACGCTGGCCGTGACAGTCAAAACGTGTGGTGCTGATGCCTGGTAAGTTCATCGGAACCAAGAGCGCTGTCACGCCATGTGCACCATCTTCATGGGTGCCAGTGCGACCGAAAACCACCGAAGCATCTGCCTGATCGGCCGCAGAAATTGAGGTCTTTTCGCCGTTAATCACATATTCGTCGCCATCACGTTCAATCTTTAAACGTAAGTTGGCAGCATCTGAACCACCACGTGGCTCGGTCAACGCAATAGAAAAAATCGCTTCACCAGCGGTCAGTTTTTTTAACCATGGCTCCACCACTTCAGGCTGTCCATGTTCTGCCAGAATCTGACCATTTAAAGAAGCCAGCAAGTTGATATAAGAAAAACTTAAGTCTGCTTTGGCAATGGCTTCATGGATAATCCCTGCTGCCAGTCGGCCCATACCCTGACCACCGTATTGTTCAGGGAGTTCGGGGGCTATAAAGCCCATTTCCCCCATTTTTTTCACCAGATCACGATCAAAGACTCGGCTTTGATCACGCTCCAGAAAACCGGGAGCCACATATTTCTGGGCAAATTTTTCTGCCGTTTCAGCTAAAAGTTCTAGATCTTCGGTGATATAAGGATTCTTTTTCATTGATCAGTCTCCTTATTTAGCATACTTACGGAATTCAGGCTGACGTTTTTCCTTCAATGCATTCACGCCTTCACGAGACTCTTCAGTATCGTAATAAAGTTTTAGCGCATACATGCCCATGCCAGCGATCCCCGCCTGATGTGCGGTATCCATATTGAAACTGCGTTTGGCAATCGCGATTGCGGTCGGACTACGCTGACAGATTTCTTCGCCCCATGCCTGAACTTCTGCATCGAGTTGATCTGCTGGTACACATTTATTGGCCAATCCAATTTCAACCGCTTCCTGACCAGAATAACGGCGGCACATGTACCAGATTTCACGGGCTTTCTTCTCACCCACGACGCGTGCTAAAAATGCTGTGCCATAACCTGGATCGACTGAACCCATTTTTGGCCCGACCTGACCAAAGATTGCTTTATCTGAACAGATCGTCAGATCACAAATCGTGGCCAGTACATTACCTCCCCCAATCGCATAACCTTGTACGCGCGCAATTACCGGTTTGGGGACATCACGAATGGCGGTATGCAATTCTTCCATCGGTAAACCAATGGTACCGCGACCGTCATAATTACCATCATGCGCAGACTGATCACCACCAGTACAAAACGCTTTTTCACCCGCGCCGGCCAATACAATCGCCCCAACGTTACGGTCATAGCCTGCCTTATTTAAAGCCTTGATCAGTTCATCACAGGTCGTACCACGAAAGGCATTCATTTTTTCTGGACGGTTAATCGTGATCCAGGCTACACCGTTTTTTACTTCATATAAGATATCTTCAAAATTCATGTTCATTACGTCCTGTACTGTTTTATCTGTCTAATTTAGTGTTAATTAATTTGATGCTTTAACCATTCATGGTCAAACCGCCAGAGACACTAAGGACCTGTCCGGTAATAAAGCTGGCATCTTCACTTAAGAAAAAAGCAATCGCAGAAGCTAAATCATCCGGCTGACCCAAACGGCCCAGTGGAATGGCACGAACAAAGGCTTCACGTAATTTTTCTGGATTTGATGCACCTTCAGTCACGCCTGCAAGTAAAGCGGTATCAGTTGGTCCTGGGCAAATCACATTAATTTTGATGTTATGGCGTGAATGTTCGCGTGCCAGAGTTTTGGAGAAAGATAGCAATCCTCCCTTACAGGCAGCATAGACTGCTTCGCCCGAAGAACCGACACGGGCTGCATCTGAGGCAATATTAACGATACTGCCGGAATTACGTTCGACCATGCCTTTCAGCACAGCAAAGTGCATATTCAGCATACCGACCAGATTGATCTGGATCAGTTTCTGCCATTCGTCTGGGGTGCTTTTAATGAAGGGTTTAAAAATGTCCCAACCAGCATTATTCACTAGTCCATCGATCGGGCCTAATTCAGTTTCCGTTTTTTGAACCGCCTGTTCAACGACGTCACTTTGGGTAATATCACACTGAATTGCTAACGCCTGACCGTATTGATTAATTTCATTTGCCAGCTTCTCGGCAGCTTCCAGATTCATATCAAAAATGGCAACTTTTGCGCCTTCTTCAGCCAGACGTCGGCAGGTTGCGGAACCAATTCCGCCTGCACCGCCTGTCACAATCATGACCTTGTCTTTTAATCCTTTCATTGCTTTATCCCTACGCTATTTGTTGTCGAATTTAATCAGCTGTTGTTCTAATTCGGTGTGTTTTATCTAAAATAGAAAGAGATTGAATTTATGTCAATATATTTACATAAAATAATATTTATATTTTTATAAATATTTAAATAACAATTAGTTAATAATTTTATTTATTCAATGTATTGACCTATATTGACTTTTATCTTTAGAGTAACCCATATCTAGTCCCAGCTTATTACTAAGCTGTTTCTGTTTCATGAAGGATGTTTTATTTCTTTAGATTGCTAGATGACTGCCTTGATATTCAGCTAGAGAACAAACTGAAACTGTGAATATCAAGAAAGATATTTTTAAATGATTTAATCGCTTAGTTCAGGATTTAAAGATGCAGATTTCTGCTAAAACACTATGATTTTTAAAACAAATTATAAAAGAAACTGATTTATGCGAAAAAGCGATAGGTTATACTTTGCGCCGTTTGGCTATTTCAGTTTTGAGGATGTTGCATATAGTGAGTGATACTTTGTCAAAAAAATATGATCAATCCTTATATTCCGCTCATAACCGGCTGTTTTTCCGTCTGTTTCAGGTGGGAAACAGTCTGGATCGAAAATGCTTAAATGAGCTAAAAATATCTCCCGTGCATTGGGCTGTGCTGGGTGCCCTGTCTCGTCCTAAAGTTAAATCTGGTATGTCTTTTTCAGATCTGACCGAATATCTGGGTGTAAGCCGACAAAATCTGGATGCCGTCTTAAAACGACTGGAACGTGATGGACTGGTAGAGCGTGTTATCAATGAACAGGATCGACGTGCCAAAATTGTTGCGCTTACCACGGAAGGTTTTCAGACCTGGGATAGCCTGCAGGATGATTTTTTTGAGTTTTATGGACAAGCCTTAAATAAACTGGCTTTTGATGATGTGATTACCCTGATTCATTTACTCAATAAAGTAAATGATGGTCTGAAAAGTATTCATCTGCAAAAAGAGTCGGACCAATAAAAAATAGAAATCTTATTTTTAAATTAAATAGATAAAAAATGAGCCCTTATGAGGCTCATTTTTAACATCATTGTTTAAAATGATCATTATGCTTTTTGTGGGTCATATTGACGATCTTTGATAAAGATCCCAGACACTGCACCACACAAGAAATAGGCACCGCCCATAATCAGGAAGCCCAAGCCAATTGAACCACCACTCGCTGCTGCGCCAATAATCGCAGGCGCAAACATGGCCCCAATACGCCCTGCATTATAAGCACCACCGACTGCTGTACCGCGGATTGACGTCGCAAAGCTTTCAGTCATATAAGTTGCGTTAATTGCATATGGAATACCATATAGGAAACCAAAGAAAATTAGCAGATAGGCAATATTATCTGGGGTGTTGAACAGCACAATTACGGGTAGAAAAATCGCCGTACCAATCGCGCCAAAAGAGAAAACGGCGCGTCGACCTAAACGGTCTGCAGCAAATCCGGCCAGAACTTTACCAAAAATCATGGCGACATAAGTCCCGATCATATAGCCCGCCATTGATTTAAAGTTCATGTGTAATTCAGATTCTAGATAAGCCGGCATCCAGTTATTTACACCGTAATAGCCAAACTGCAGAAAGCCAGCCGTAAAAATCCATAAAATAAACATTTTACGATTCGCAGGATCTGCAAAGATTTCTTTAACGGTACTTTTCTTAACAGGTTGTTTGGTGGTTTCTTCAGCGGGTGCATATAAACGCAGTAATCTTGCACGCTGCCACGATTCTGGTTCAGGAACCAGTTTCTGGATAAAAATCGCCATGACGGATGGAATAATCGCGACAAAAAACAGTGTACGCCAGCCATATTCAGGAATAATCCAACCTGCCAATACAGTAGCTACGATATAGCCGACCGTCCAACCTGCCTGTAAGGTACCTAAAATTGTAGTCCGGTATTTGGTTGGTACATATTCAGCCATCAGGGTACTGGCTGCAATATATAAAGACCCGATCCCAAACGCAGACAGGAAACGTAGTACCGCGAACTGTTCATAGTTTTGGGTAAAGCCCAAGGCTGCAGTTAATACTGAAAAGATCAGAATTGAAATAACGACTGTACGTACCCGGCCTAAACGGTCACAAGCCCAGCCACCAATAAAACCACCAATCGCCATACCCGCGAGTGTAAAACTACCCAAGGTGCCGGCTTGTAAATTACTTAAACCAAATTCTGCTTTCAGGCTATTTAAGCTGAAGGACAGCAGTAGCATATCCGCGCCATCGACCAAGAGTGCCAAAAAGGCAAAGACAAAGGCGATCTGCTGGGTTCGCTTGGTGGTGGGTTTTATCTTTGCGAGTTCTCTTTCTAAAACTTGTTCTCTTACTAATTCCGTCATATTTAAATCTCTATTCCTATCCTTAGGTTTTTTCATTCTGATCTTGAGTATGCACACTTCTGTATGCATGCGCTTTAAGCGCGATCCGTTTTCAAAGCACAGTACTTACTCCTGTTCTTATAGTCTCATTCCCGAGACTTTTCCCTCTCCTGTTATTTTTGAATCGTATTTATTCTCGTCATCAGGCTAAAGAAGTTAGGATGATTTTTCAATCATTTTAGGTGTTTTATTTTGTTAGACGAAATTAAGTATCGTAAAGTTGATTGTTTTTCCATTTTCATATAGCTTTAAAGCGATTATTAAAATGACATGTAATCTAAATAACATCGAACAGGGAGCGTAACGATGGGTGCTTTAACAGGCTTTCGTGTACTGGATTTAAGCCGGATTTTGGCTGGTCCTTGGTGTAGCCAGATTCTGGCGGACTTAGGTGCAGAAGTGATTAAAATTGAAAAGCCTGATCATGGAGATGACACACGAATCTGGGGACCACCTTGGCTTAAAAATAATCAGCAGGAAGATACCCATGAATCGGCTTACTACCTTTCAGCCAATCGTGGTAAACATTCGGTTGCCGTAGATTTATCTACCCCGGAAGGTCAACGCATTATCAAGAAACTCGCAGAACAAAGCGATGTAGTCATTGAGAACTATAAAGCGGGTTCATTGAAAAGATATGGTCTGGATTATGAAAGTCTGAGCCAGATAAATCCGCGTCTGGTGTACTGTTCAATTACCGGCTTTGGCCAGAATGGCCCGCGTGCGCAAGAACCAGGCTATGACTTCATTGTTCAGGGTATGGGCGGTATGATGAGTGTTACGGGTGAACGTGATGACCTTCCAGGGGGTGGTCCGCAAAAAGCAGGTCTAGCCTTTGCTGATCTGACCACTGGCTTATATGCTGCAATTGCGATTCAAGCTGCTTTATTGTCCCGTGAAAAAACTGGTGAAGGTCAGCATATTGATATGGCACTGCTGGATACCCAGGTCGCTTCCCTCTCTGTTCTAGCCATGAATTATCTGACCTCAGGTAAAGTCCCTGGCCGCTTCGGAAATGCCCATGCCAATATTGTGCCTTATCAGGTGTTTAAAGCACAGGAAGGTGAGTTCATTATTGCCTGTGGGAATGACCTGCAATTTCAAGCGCTGTGTCAGGCCGTGGGTTTGAATAACGTGGCAGAAGATCCGCGCTTCTTGAAAAATTCAGGACGGGTTACACATCGTGAAGAACTCACCACTCTCTTACAGGCTCATTTCTACTCTCAACCGGCAAAACACTGGGTAGATCTTATTCATGCAGTCAAAGTCCCAGTGGGCATGATCAATAACCTGAAACAGGCTTTGGAAGAAGAACAGGTTCTGGCGCGTGAAATGGTCATTCAGATGCCGCATACTCTACGTGACGATTACACCTCGATTGGTTCGCCGATTAAACTTTCCAAGACCCCGGTAGAATATAAAAAAGCACCACCGTGTCTGGGTGAAGATACCGACGCCATCTTGAGCCAGTATTTAAGCCCTGCTGAAATGGAAGAGCTGAAAAGTAAAAAAGTCATCCAGCAGCGCTAAACTGCTCAGCAATAAAAAAAGGAATCGAAAGATTCCTTTTTTATTTTGACTATGTCATTTCTCAGCAGGCTTTGGCATCCGGCTGCACGGTTTTAGGCAACTCACGGCGTAGAATTTTACCGACTGCAGACTTTGGCAATCCAGACACAAACTCAATATATTTTGGCAGCTTATAACTGGTCAATTGTAGTCTCAGATAGGTCATGACTTCATTCTCGGTCAGACTGGTATCCTGTTTTACAATAAAGGCTTTCGGAACTTGTCCAGATTTTTCATCATCCACTCCAATGACGGCACATTCCAGTACTTTAGGATGTTTGGATAAAACGCCTTCCAGCTCATTTGGATAGACATTAAAGCCTGAGACCAGAATCATGTCCTTTTTACGGTCTAAAATGGTGATATAACCCTTCTCGTCCATACAGCCGATATCACCTGTCAGGAAGAAACCATCTTTGGTAAATACCTGTGCTGTTGCTTCCGGTTGTTTCCAGTAACCTTTCATCACCTGAGGGCCGCGAATAGCAATTTCTCCAGCCTGATGAAGTGCTACAGGTTTTCCTTCATCATCCAGAATCTGAATTTCTGTGCCTGCCAATGGCAAGCCAATACTACCGCTAAAGCGCTTGCTTAAAGGCGGGTTAAATGTTGCCGTTGGTGAGGTCTCAGAAAGACCGTAGCCTTCATAGATATGACAGCCTGTGACTTCATACCATAATTCTGCCGTATTTTTTAAAACAGATGCACCGCCACCTGTCGTGGTTTTTAGGCGTGAGTGATCCAGCTCGCGAAAACGTGGATGATGAGCCAATGCATTAAACATGGTATTCACGCCCGGAAACACCGTCGGAGGATGTTTATGATATTGATCTACCAATGCATCCAGATCTCTTGGATTTGGAATCAGGACATTGGCAAAACCACGACTCAGACCATAACTGAACAGGCAAATAGTAAAACCATAAATGTGATACAGCGGCAAGACACAAAACACATATTCTTCTTCAGTGGCATAACGATCGCCAAAATGGCTAATGAACACCGTACTGTTCTGGGCAATATTAAATAAGATATTGCGATGACTGAGTTCAGCCCCTTTGGAAACACCTGTAGTCCCACCGGTATATTGCAGAATGACAGTATCTTCCTGCTGCTGTACAGGCGCTACAAAATCAATCACCTGTACCTGATCAATGGCCTGCTTAAAGTCAGAAAAATGTTTTTCTGGATATTGCTCCGTTTGGCTATAAATTGATATCGGCTGATCCTGAATAAAATCGAGCGGATGGGTAGAAATTACATGTTTCAGCGCAGGACATTCATCCAGATTATTTAACTGTTCTAAGGTTGAGCCCAGAATAATCAAGGCTTCTGCTCCTGAATCCTGAACTTGATGATACAACTCACGCTGGGTGTACATCGGGTTTACATTCACCAGAATATAACCTGCACGAATAATCGCGAAAGTCGCAATCGGATATTGAATAATATTCGGCAACATCACCGCGATTCGGCTACCGGCTGCCAAGCCTAGATTTTGAAGATAGGTCGCCAGTTTCTGGCTATAAACGTCAATATCCTGATAGCTGAACTTTCGATCCAGATAAAAGAATGCAGTCTTATCCTTAAACTTAAGCAGATTCTCAGCAATCATCGTACTCAAAGTTTTGTCAGGGTCAGGCCGGGTAAATTCCGGATTGACGTTCCATTTTTTATATTCTTCCATCCATGGCTGACTTGTCATTACAGCACTCCTATCCTTGATTTTAAATTTATTTTGTATTGTGAAACTTTATTTTGATTAAAAAATAATAACGTTATCTTTCCTCCCAAATCAATGCAATATTTGGCTAATTTCAAATTTTTACAAATAAAATCACGAATTTTATGGCTAATTATTTGGATATATTTTATCAATTAATAATATAAAATTTCTTATAGCGAAATAATAAATCAGTAAAAGCAACAAAAGAATGTGGATTCATTCTTATAAAACAACAACGTAACAAGAAAAGGATGTCGATGATGACGTATGAAACTTCAGTGCTAGAAGCTGAACGGGTCACAGTTCAGCCTAAAAAAATATGGATGACCGCGTTTATTCTATGTTTTCTTATTTTACTTGCAGACGGTGTTGATCTGGCTTTTTTGGCCTATAGCCTCACCAGTATCAAAGCTGAATTTAATTTAACCACAGTTCAGGCAGGTGCCTTAGGGAGCTGGAGTCTGGTCGGTGGAGTGATTGGCGGATTAATTGGCGGTTGGGCCTGTGACCGTTTTGGCCGGGTGAAAGTTATTGTATTTTATATGATTCTTGCTTCCAGCTTATCCTGCACCTTGGGCTTTGTAGAATCTTACCATCAGTTTTTAATTATCCGCAGTATTGCAGCTATTGGACTGGGTTCCCTATACATCGCCTGTAATACCTTAATGTCAGAATATGTTCCGACAAAATACCGGACAACTGTTCTGGCGGCACTTATGACCGGTTTTACCCTAGGCTCATTATGTGCAACTTTACTGGCGGGCTGGATTATTCCTGAATATGGCTGGCGTATGCTGTACTGGATTACCATTTGCCCGATCGTTCTGGCTTTTCTGCTTTATTTTCTTGTTCCTGAACCGGATTCATGGCTACGTTCACGTGAATTAAAACGTCAGGAAGCAGCTAGCAAAGTTAAGGTGAAAAAGCAGAATCCTTATAAAGTCATTCTCAAAGATAAAAATCACCGCTGGATGTTTTTACTATGGATTTTAAGTGCAGGTGCCCTGCAATTTGGTTATGCCGGTTTAAGTAACTGGTTACCTGCCTATCTCGAATCGGATCTGGGCATCAGTTTTAAGGCCATGACTGGCTATATGGTTGGCACGTTTATGATCATGATTTTTGCCAAGATCGTCGCAGGCATTCTGGCAGATCGTTTCGGACGACGTGCCTTGTTCGCTTTTGGAACCATGGGCACAGCCCTGTTTCTTCCGATTGTAATTTATTTCAATACACCGACCAATATTTTGTACCTGATGCTCATGTTCGGCTTCTTATATGGTATGCCATTTGCCATTAATGCCACGTATATGACTGAAAGCTTCCCTACTTCGATTCGTGGTACGGCTGTAGGTGGTGCATTCAATATAGGCCGTATCGGAGCAGTATTTGCCCCACTCACAATTGGATATTTTGCTCATGGAGGTTCAATTGGAACGGGACTACTGGTAATGGCAGGCGCCTATTTTATTTGTGGTCTGATTCCTGCACTGTTTATACGTGATCGCTTATATGATCCGCAAAAAGCAGATTAATCTCTATCATCTTTTGATAAAAAACCAGTCAAATAGACTGGTTTTTTAATGAATAAAATTTAAAAATCAGACAACTTTTCTTTGAGCATTTTCCATGTATTCATAATGGTAACCACTGCGAATAAAATGCTGGTTTTTGTCTCTAAATGAATGCGCATAATCTGGCCAGACCAAAGTCAGCTGGCGACTCACCGGGTCCAGATACCAACTTTTACAGCTTTCTGATAACCAGACACTGCCTTGGGAAAGCTGCTGTAACTCTTGCATATAGCGATTTTCAGCGTTCTGATCGGCTTCAAAGACCTGAATCTGTTCCTGTTCAAAAAACTGCAAGGCATCCAGTACCAGATCAAACTGGGTTTCCAGAAAATAAAGTGCTGAATTATGCCCACTTCCGGTATTTGGACCGTTTAAGATAAACAGATTCGGAAAGTTATGGACTGTCGTAGATTGATAACCCTGCATACCACTAGACCATTGCTGCTCAAGGCTTAAGCCATGTTTACCTACCACCTTTGCCGCATAAGGTGGTCGTGCTGCTTCAAATCCAGTAGCAAAGACGATGATATCTGCAGAATATTCATTGCCTGATTTGCTGATTACACCGTCTTTTGTGATGGCGGCCAAAGCTGAATCTTCAAGCGTGACATTCGGTTTTAGAAAAGTTGGATAATAATCATTGGACAGCAATAAACGCTTGCAGCCCGGTTCATAATTCGGTGTGAGTTTCTGCTGTAATTTAGGATCTGAAATCTGGTGTTTCAAGAATTGCAGGCAGTTTTTTTTGACCCGCTCGATCTGACTTTTCAGATTACGGCGCTGGGCAAAATTGTATTCATTGCCCCAGAACAAAGAATGTCTTAACACTGCCATGCTGTCTGGTTCTTTGCGGAAAAGCTGTTTTTCTGACTCAGAATAAGGCCGGTCTGGTCGCGGTAAAATATACGGCGCACTGCGTTGCAATACGGTCAGACTTTTTGCTGTTTTGGCAATTTCCGGTACAAGCTGGATAGCTGAAGCCCCTGAACCCACGACAACCACACGCTGATTATCCAGATTCACTTCGTGATTCCAACGTGCAGAATGCATGACCTGACCTTGAAATTCTTCTAGTCCCGGAATTTGTGGCAGATGTTCATCTGCCAGATGCCCGGTTGCTGTAATTAAAAAATTTGCTTCATAAGAACCTTTAGATGTCTGAATATTCCAGATACGTTTTTCGGTATTCCAGCTGGCTTTTTCCAGTTGAGTATGAAAATCAATATGTGGCCGGATATTTTCCTGATCACAGCATTGAATTAAGTAACGTTGAATTTCTGCCCCTTGCGGAAAGACACGTGACCAGTTGGGATTTTTAATAAACGAGAAAGAATATAAATGGGAAGGTACATCACAGGCGACACCGGGATAGGTATTATCACGCCATGTTCCGCCCACTTCTGCGGCACGTTCAATGATTTTAAAATCGTGAATGCCCTGCTGTTTAAGACGGATCGCTATGCCTAATCCACCAAAACCGCTGCCTACAATTAAAATCTTGCTGCGCTGTCCTTGAGCTTGCATTATTTTTCTCCTTTTTTTAAGGCATCATGGGCTGGATTTTCTGATTCGCCGGATACTGTTCTGGATGCTGGCTAAACTGGTTGATCAGTTGCACCACTTCCGCTGGCGCTTCAATATGGATTGCATGTCCTGAAGCTATTTCGATATAGCGGCTGTTCTGAATCGAAGCAAACAGTAATTTTGCTTGCGCTAAAGGCACCATCCGGTCTTCACGGCAAGCCACGATCAAAGTCTCCGCAGAGATGTTCGGCAAAATGGCGGTGATGTCAATGCGATAATTCAGTTCACGCTGTTTGGCTGCATCTTGAGAAGGCTTAACGAAGCGTGCCAGATCAAGCACCTGTTTTTCAGTTCGAACAGACAGATAATCATCGCTATACAGGCAATAATTTACAAAATGTGGCAAAGCCGCGGATTGATCATTAAATAACTGTTCCCAGATCGTGGTCCGCAGTTGTTGGACTGAACTGGTTTTTGCCCAACCGGCTAGCAAGATTAAATGTGCTACGCGTTGTTTAAGACTCGCGGCTACTTGTGCAGCAATCACGGCACCGAGTGAATAACCCACCACAGTAATCACTTCATCAGCTGCTACCGCATGCTGGATCAGTTCTTCAACTTGCTGACTAAAATCAGTCACTGCCAGATCGGTTTTATCTGGGGTATGTAAATCAATCGATAAAACCCGCTGATGAATACCGAGCATAGGAAAAATATAGCTAAAATGTTTGTCGGTATTTCCACCTGTGCCATGAATCAGAATAATGGTGGGATATGAGGATTTCTGTCCGACTTCGTGATAAGTCAGTTGCAGATCACCATAAGGACATTGTCGAGTAATCGTGTCTAAATCCATATAGACTCCTGATCTTGTTGTTTTATGGCCGATGTAATACTGAAAAGTACCTATCGATATTGAGTTTTGTGCAGGATAAAAAAAGTAGTAACAAAAAAAGACCCACGATCGAGAGATTGATCGTGGGCAAAAGGATTAATCGAATTTAAACTCTTCAGGAGTCAGCAGGAACAGGCTCTCACCACCGGCCTGAATATTGGCAACGTGAGTTGAAGTTCTTGGCAGAATCCGGGCAAAGAAGAATTGTGCCGTTTTGATCTTCGCTGCATAGAACGGATCAGTATTACCTTCTTCAATCTTTTGCTGCGCCGTAATCGCCATTTTCAGCCATAAATACGAAGACACCACATAACCAGAGAAATATAGGTAATCCACAGATGCCGCACCGATTTCATTGGCAGACTGTTGTGCCTGAGCCTGAATCGTTTTGGTTAATTCTAGCCATTGCTCAGTCAGCTGGCTCACTTGTGCAACCTGCTGGTTAAACTGGGCATGTTGCTGATGCTCTTTAACAAAGCCCTGAATCTCATCCGTTAATGCAGTGAGCAAAACCAATTTTGAACCTAGCACTTTACGCGCCAGCAAGTCGATTGATTGAATTTCAGTAGTACCTTCATACAGACTGGCAATACGTGCATCACGGGCAATCTGTTCCATGCCATGTTCAGCAATATAGCCGTGTCCACCAAAGACCTGCATACCGTGTTTGGCAGCTTCTACACCTGTTTCGGTCATTAAGGCTTTAGCAATTGGGGTCAATAATGCCAGACGGTCTTCTGCAGCTTTCCTCTCTTCAGGATTATCCGTTGCTTCAGCGATATCAGCATACGTTGCCAGATAATAAGCCAAGGCACGTGAACCTTCTGCAAATACCTTTTGAGTCAGTAGCATATTACGCACTGCTGGATGCACGATAATTGGATCCGCAGGCAGGTTTGGTTCTTTAGCACCTTCAAGTGAACGCATGGCCAGACGGTCTTTGGCATAAGCCAATGCGCCTTGATAAGAAGATTCAGCTGCAGCCAAACCTTGAATCGCTGTACCAATACGCGCAGAGTTCATAAAAGTAAACATGCAGTTCAAGCCGCGGTTTTCAGGCCCGATCAGGAAACCTTTGGCATTATCAAAATTCAGTACACAGGTCGCATTGCCATGAATACCCATCTTGTGTTCAATCGCGCTACACACCACGCCATTGCGTGAAGCCACATTTCCAGCTTCATCCAGATTGTATTTAGGTACGATAAACAGCGAAATACCTTTGGTGCCGGCAGGCGCATCCGGTAAACGTGCTAGTACGATATGTACGATATTTTCAGCCAGGTCATGCTCACCTGCAGAAATAAAGATTTTCTCACCACTGATGCTGTAGCTGCCATCTTCATTTGGCACCGCTTTGGTACGGATTAGGCCCAGATCAGAACCGGCATGTGATTCAGTTAAACACATGGTTCCGGTCCAGCGTCCTGCAATTAAAGGCACCAGGAATTTCTGTTTTTGTTCATCACTACCGTGATGTTCTAAAGTACGCATCGCACCATGAGACAGGCCTGGGTACATACCCCAAGACCAGTTGGTCGCCGTGATAATTTCTGAAATGGCAATACGGTATAAAGTCGGGAAGCCTTGGCCGCCATATTTTTCATCGCCAGTTAATGAGGTAAAGCCGAGTTCTACATATTTGTCATAAGCCGCTTTAAAACCATCCGGTGTAGTTACGACGCCATCTTGCAAACGGCAGCCTTGCTGGTCGCCTGTCGCATTAATCGGTAGAAGTTCGTTTTGGCAAAAGTCCGCAGCGACTTCCAGATATTGTTCCATAATATCCATAGAAACTTTGTCTGCGAACTTTGCATAGCCTTCGTATTTCTGTTCAACATTGAGCAGATCTTTCAGCACAAACTTCATGTCTTTCAATGGCGCAATATAATTTCTCATCGTAATTCCCTTGTATGAGTTCTAATTTGTGTATTTATGACAATTAATTTCATAATACGAAATTATGTTTTAGGTCGAATATAATATAAGTTCATGGATAAAATCTAGTCATGACATAAAAAATCACATTTAAAAAATTAAAACTTTGGTATAAAAAAGCCATTCGGTAATGAATGGCTTTTGATTAAATGATCAAAATAAATCGATCTAGCGCGGGAAAAACTGAGCCAAACGTTGCTGAACTATCTGTTCTGCTTCTTGCATGATATTGTCAATCAGCGTTTGACAGGTTGGAATGTCATGGATCAACCCCATCACTTGACCTGCTGTCAGTACACCTGCATCTACATCGCCATTTTCCAAAGCCAGCTTGCCTTTTAAGCCACTGACATAAGGGCGAATCTGTTCAAATTCCAGATTTGGATCTTCACCCATTTTAACGACAAGATCAGATACTGCATTCTTCGCAACACGCGCAGTATTTCTGAACTGACGGTAAAGAAGATGCGTTGCCCTTTCATCATTGTCGACATAAAACTGCTTGATATTAGGATGGATCGGCGCTTCTTGAGTAGCACAAAAGCGTGTTCCCATATTGATTCCTTCAGCACCTAAAGCAAGTGCTGCCACCAGACCACGTCCATCAGCAAAACCACCACTAGCCACAATCGGTACGGTAAGCTGATCAGCAGCTGCTGGAATTAAGATAAGCCCAGGAATATCATCTTCACCCGGATGGCCGGCACATTCAAAACCATCAATCGAGATCACATCCGCACCGATTCTTTGTGCTGAAAGTGCATGACGGACCGAGGTACATTTATGAATTACAATGATGCCATGCTGTTTAAAGGCCTCAATATGTTCATGTGGCTTGTTACCTGCCGTTTCTACAATCTTAATTCCACTTTCAATAATGGCCTGACGATATTCGGCATACGGCGGTGGGTTTACAGCGGGTAATAAAGTTAAATTGACCGCAAAAGGCTGATCCGTCATTTCTCTGCAACGTGCAATTTCCTTGGTCAGTGCTTCCGGTGTGGGTTGCGTCAATGCAGTCAGCGTTCCCAGACCACCTGCATTGGAGACTGCACTGGCCATTTCTGCGGTACCGACCCACATCATGCCGCCTTGAATAATCGGATAGCGAATGCCTAAAAGCTCGGTAATACGCGTTTGAATTTTCATGAATGCTCTCCTTAGCGTCCGGTAAATTGTGCAGGGCGTTTTTCGACAAAGGCTTGTACACCTTCTTTGTAATCCTGGCTACTCAAGGCCAAGTATTGCAGGTTTTGTTCCAGCTCCAGTTGCTGATCCATGCTATTTTCAGCACTACGTTGCAGCGCCTGTTTAGTTAAAGCCAGCGCATAAGTCGGCTGTTGAGCCAGTTGCTGTGCTAGTTCACCGATATAAGCATCAAATTCTGCATCAGGGATCATTTTCCAGATCATGCCCATTTCAGCCGCGTCTTTGGCATGCACAGGTTCACCGAGTAAGGTTAATGCCATAGCGCGTGCATAACCAATTAAACGTGGCAACATCCAGGTACCGCCGGCATCGGGAATTAAGCCAATTTTAGAAAAGGCTTGAATAAATTTGGCACTTTCCTTGGCAATAACCAGATCGCAAGCCAGCGCGATATTGGCCCCTGCACCGGCAGCCACACCATTTACTGCCGCAATCACCGGTTTAGGACTTTTACGAATTAGATTAATCAAAGGATTATAATATTTGGCCAGCGAACCCTCTGGTGGCAAAGGTACATTGCCAAGCTGTCCGGCACGTTCTTTTAAATCCTGTCCCGCTGAAAATGCCCGACCATTACCACGGATCACAATTACCCGAATGTCTGAATCCGTATTCCAACTTTTCAGTACTTGCTGGACTTCCTCATGCATTTGCCGGTTAAAACTGTTCAGTGAATCTGGACGGTTAAAACTTAAAGTCGCGATGCCTTGCTGAATCTGGGTCTGAATCATTTCCCACATCATCAATTTCCTTATTTTTTTGTCTGTATCCCTACAATTAATAGCCTTTATTGACATCCACCTGATGACACAAATCCAGCCCTTGATTTAAACGACGGTCATTTTCCAGAATCTGCTCTACCACCACAGACATCGGCGCATGTGAGGCGACATGTGGCGTTACCACAATTTTTTCGTGCTGCCAGAATGGATGGTCCGCAGGTAACGGCTCCTGCTCAAAGACATCGACAATTGCACCACGCAGATGACCAGAATCCAGCGCATCCAATAAATCCTGCTCGATTAAATGCTGGCCACGCCCGACATGAATCAAAGCTGACTGTTCAGGCAGTTGCTGAAATAATTCAGCAGAAAGAATCCCAGTATTCTCTTCGGTAAGGGGTAGCAGGTTAATCAGAATCTGACTTTGCGCCAGGAACTCGGAAAGCTGTTCTTGACCCACATAACTTTTGACTTGATTAATGTCTTTTGGGGAATTCGACCAACCAGAGACTTGATAGCCCATGTCTGCGAAACGTTCTGCTACGTATCCGCCCATATGCCCCAGTCCCATAATCCCGATCTGGATATGATGGCTATAGCTCTGGCGATACTGCTTCCACAGCTGCTGCTTTTGCTGTTGGATCATGCGGTCAAAATAACGCTGAAAATACAGCACGCCCCACAGCAAATAATCAAACATACCCTTTTGATGATGCGGATCCAGTACCCGGCAAACGGCTTGATCTGGGCGTACAGCATTTAAGTTTAAATGTTCTACCCCAGCAGCAATCGAATGAATCAGGCCAAGCTTTGGTAGCTGCTGCACTTTTTCCAGATCTGGAAACCAGGCAGCAACCGTGGTTGCCTGTTCAGCTTCAGGGCTGTCAACTGTACAGAAACTACCAGCTGGCGCATATTTTTGAAAAGACTTGACCAGAATGGCTTCAATATTTGGTACAGAACTGGAAATAACAATCATGATGCATACTCCGTATATTGATGCTCAATCAGGGACAAAGCGGCCTGCCAGGCACGCTGTAAAATCGGTTCAATGAGAGGACTGGCGAACTGTTTGGCTGTTTTAATTCGGACTTCTTCAGCTGGATAATGCAACTCGGCACCGCCGCTTAAGGCCTTCACCTGTGCCTGACAGGCGCGTTCCAGGAAATAGATTTCATGAAAAGCCCGCGCAATGGTTTCCCCAGCTGTTAATAGCCCGTGATTGCGTAAAATCATGGCACGATGGTCGCCCAAGTCCTGAATCAAGCGTTCTTGTTCGTCAGTTGAAAGCGCAACGCCTTCATATTCGTGATAGGCCACATGCTGATAAAATTTCATGGCATGCTGGGAAATTGGGAGAAGGCCGTGTTTCTGCGCAGAAACAGCAATTCCATCCGCGGTATGCGTATGAATGACACAGTTCAGATGAGGATGCGCGTCATGAATTGCAGAATGAATCACAAAGCCTGCCATATTGACTGGCTTGTCTTGTTCATAGCTTTCTACCACCTGCCCTTCATGATTAATCTTCACCAGCGTTGAGGCACGCATTTTTTCAAATGCGACACCATATTGATTAATCAGAAAGCAGTCTGGTTGATCTGGGACTCTTAGGCTGATGTGGGTATCAATCAGGTCAGTCATCCGATAATGCGCAATAATGCGATAAAGCGCAGCCAGTTCACAGCGTGCCTGCCATTCAGCAGCTGTGACGAGATTTTTTATTGTCATCATTCCATCCTGGAAAAATATAGCATTTCGATCACTATCTGTTATATCATAATTTTAGAAAAACAGAATATTATTTCATAAGGCGAAATATTTTATTAAAGGGAAGCTATATGACTACAGCTCAAATGAATGGACTTGAATATCTAACTGCAATTAAAAATGGCGAATTACCTGGCTCAGCGATGGGACAACTCATTCCCATGAAACTCAGTGTAGTCCGTGAAAACTATGTGGAATATGAAGTTTATCCAGATGAACGTCATTTCAACCTGCAAGGCGGCATTCATGGTGGATTCTGCGCCACGGTTCTAGACAGCGTAACCGGTGCAGCAGTTCATACTACAGTTGATGCGGGCGTGAGTTTTTCCACTATTGACCTGAATGTCAAAATGCTCAAAGCCATGAAAAATAGCGAAACTTATACTGCGATTGGCGAAGTGATCCGGATTGGACGCAATGTGTTGACTTCAGAAGGCCGAATTGTAGATAAAGACGGTAAACTTTATGCTTTCGGTTCAGCAACTTTATTGGTTACTGGCCGTAAATAATCCTTACGCTGATTTAAACATTCCCTGCATTTGCAGGGATTTGTATTTCTATATAAATAGCCCAATAAAAAATGCCATGCATATCATCTATACATGGCATTAATACGATAACTAAAGCTGTTATGCAGCTTCAGGGTTTTCAATCACCATCGCCAGGCCTTGACCCAGACCGATACACAGGCTGATCACGGCATATTTTTTACCAGTACGCTGTAATTGACGCGCAACAGTTAAAGCCAAACGCGCACCTGAACAGCCTAGTGGATGGCCAATCGCAATGCCACCACCATTTGGGTTGACACGCGGATCATCAAATGCCACATCCAGACCTTTCAGGCAAGATAACACCTGGCTGGCAAATGCTTCATTGATCTCGATAATGTCCATATCATCTAGTGTCAAACCTGCACGTTTTACAGCTTTTTTGATCGCTTCGATTGGACCCGCACCCATGATGCGTGGCTCAATACCAGCGGCTGCAGAAGACAGGATACGTGCTAAAGGTTTTAAGCCATACTGTTCCTGAACTTTTTCACTGCCGATAATCAGTGCTGCAGCGCCGTCATTGATACCTGATGCATTACCTGCAGTCACAACACCACCTTCGAAAAGCGGTTTTAACTTGGATAATGCTTCAAATGTTGAAGATGGACGTGGATGTTCATCTTCAGTCACTAATTTAGGCGGCAATTTACGCCCTTGTGAAACTTCAATCGGGGTAATTTCACCTTCAAAGAAACCTGCTTCTTTTGCAGCTTGATATTTCGCTTGTGATGCAGCAGCAAAAGTATCTGCCTGTTCACGCGTAATGCCAAACTCTTCAGCAACGTTATCACCTGTTTCTGGCATACTATGCGCGCCAAATTGATCGGTGAATTTACGGTTCGGGAAACGTGTACCAATCGTGGTGTCATAGATTTTGGCATCACGTGAATACGCGCTTTCAGCTTTAGCCATTACAAACGGTGCACGCGTCATGCTCTCTACACCACCTGCAATATACAGTTCGCCTTCACCTGCGGTAATGGCACGTGCTGAATCAATCACAGCACCGAGACCTGATGCACATAAGCGGTTTACCGTTTGACCCGGAACTGTCACTGGCATACCTGCAAGCAGTGCCGCAAAACGAGCCACGTTACGGCTGTCTTCACCGGCCTGATTGGTGCTGCCAAAGATCACATCTTCTACGTCAGCTGCTGGAATACCGGTTTTTTCTAGCAGATTTTTAATGACAGTCGCTGCCAGATCATCTGGACGTACGCTTGCCAGACTTCCTGCATGGCGACCGATTGGTGAACGTAAACCATCATAAATATATGCATTTAACATGAGTGTTATTCCTTTAACTTTTTAATTAATGTGTTGTATGAACAAGTGGTAGACCAAGCTGAACACGGCGACGTAACCAAGGACTTGGACGGTAACGCTGGTCACGGGTAATCGCAGTCATGCGATCCAGAATTTTCAGGATTTTTTCAGCTCCCAGCACATCCCCCCACTCAATTGGGCCATATGGATAGCCAAGGCCTAATTTCACCGCGATATTGATATCTTCCACCGTTGCAACGCCTTGCTGGGCAATATCACAGCCGAGATTCACAATCATTGCCAAAGCACGTTGAGCCACAAAGCCGACGCTTTCCTGAATTACACTGGCGGTCACACCATCCAGATTGAAAATCGATTGTGCTGCGGTTACCAGTTCAGCTTTGGTCACAAACGTTGGCATTAAAGTACGGTGTTTATTCAGACCGTAAAGCAGATCAATACAGACTACTTGCTGCGGAGACACCTGATAGCGGACTGCGGCTGAAGTTGCATCTTCACCATAAGTCGCAATCAGAATTAAAGCATCTGCTGAAGGTGTTTCAGTCTGCTCGATCTGGATGTTGAACTGCTGCAGATATTGCTCAAGCGCCTGACGGTCTTCGCTATATTCTGTACCTAGCCAAACCAATGGATATTGATCCAGCTTTTCAACCAGTGTTGGAGCCACATCACCTACTTTGCTACCTGAAGTGTAATCATAAAAACCTTTACCAGTTTTACGACCTAGCTGTTTAGCAATAAAACGCTGGCGGGTAATCACGCTTGGGCGGTAACGCGCTTCTTCATAATATTGGTGATAGATCGATTCGCTCACTGGATGAGATACATCCATCCCGGTCAGATCGCCTAACTCGAATGGCCCCATCTTGAAACCGATCCCGTCACGGTAGATGCGATCAATTTCATAAAATGGAGTGACATTTTCATTCAGAATTGCATAGGCTTCGCTACCAAAGGCACGACCTGCATGGTTAATGATAAATCCTGGAGTGTCTTTAGCTTTTACCGGGCGATGTCCCATCTTGGTCGACAGCTGAGTAAGTGCATCCACAATATCAGCACGGGTATTAAAACCTTCAATGACCTCAACCACTTTCATCAGTGGAACCGGGTTAAAGAAGTGATAACCGGCAACGCGTTCCGGCTGGCTGCAATTGGCAGCAATCGCACTAATGGATAGTGAAGATGTATTGGATGCCAGAATCGCTTCCGGTTTCACAATGCCTTCAAGTTGCTGCATCAGCTTTTGTTTGATTTCCAGATTTTCAATAATCGCTTCAACGATTAAATCGCAATCTTTCAGATCTTCGATCTGATGAGCAATCGATAAATGAGCAAGATCTTCAGCAGCTTTTTCATGGCTGAATTTACCTTTATCAGCCAAGGTATTTAATGTTTTAGCCAGCTTTTCCTGTGCCTGTTCAGCAGCACCCGCTTTGGCATCAAACAACACCACATCATGACCGGACTGAATCGCGATTTGGGCAATGCCCGCACCCATGGTACCTACGCCAATAATACCGATTTTCTGAATTTGAATGCTCATGCTTATCGTCCCTGATAATTTGGTTTACGTTTTTCGATAAAGGCTTGCATACCTTCTTTTTGATCTTCTGAAGAAAACAGCATCTGGAAGGATTTACGTTCCAGCATTAAGCCGGCATTGAGTGGCACATCTTCAGCCAGTAAAGCCACTTCCTTGATTTGTTCCAGCGCAATTGGCGGCATTTTTGCCAAACCTTCAGCCATTTTGATTGCTGTTGCAAGGGTTTCGCTGTCTTCAGTTACTTGAGACACCAGACCAATCTGATAAGCTTCCGGCGCTGGTACCAGACAACCCGTCATAATGATGCGCATTGCATGGAATTTACCCACGGCACGGAATAAACGCTGTGTACCACCAGCACCCGGCATTACCCCTACTTTGACTTCAGGCTGACCGAACTGGGCACTTTTTCCAGCAATGATAATGTCCGCATGCATTGCCAGTTCACAACCGCCGCCCAATGCATAACCGTTTACTGCTGCAATCACTGGTTTTGAACATTGTGCAATCGCTTGCCAGTAACGTTCGGTACGACGCTGCATCATCTGGATCGTTTCAGCATTTGCCAGTTCTTTAAGGTCAGCGCCTGCAGCGAAGTCAGTTTCACCGCCAGTGAGAATAATGGCACGGATATTTTCATCGTCATTCAATTGCAGAAAAGCCGCAGCCAGTTTCTGACGCACTTCTGTATTCAGGGCATTTTTAGCTTCTGGACGATGGATCTTGACCATCGCCACATGTGTCGAGATTTGCTCTACTTGAACTACCTGTTCCATCAAAAATCTCCATTTATTTTGTATAGCGAAATTTTATTTTATATAAAACTACGGTTTCTAGATCCATAAATCAAGATTTTTTCTCTCAAAAACTCAAAAAAGTTATTTTTTAATAAAAATTAGAGTAAAAACTCTTGTTCAGTTGGCTATTTTATGATTAATTGATTTCGCAATACGGAATTAATTATTTAATTCGAATTTTGGTTATTCATTTATGTAAATATTAACCACAATACAAAATAAAAAAATTAATTTCCGTCATAAGGATACTACGTTGTTCAGTGATTTTTCACTCAAGGTGAAACGGAAAAATCAGATCCAGCCTGATCGTAACAGGGCGAATGCGCACAGACGCTTAGACCTTAGATGAGGAAAATGCTTTTCCGTGAGGAAGAAAATGGATTTAGCGGTAGCAGAGGAATGCTACTTTAATATATAGAGGATATAAGAATGACAAGCGATACCATCGTAGCTGAGGAAACTAAAACGGGGGTCTCCTCCGACGACACCGTTAAGCAGGCACCTAAACGCCTGTGGATGACGGCCTTTGTCTTCGCTTTTTTGATTTTACTATGTGACGGTGCAGACATTGGTATTCTGGCTTTCAGCTTGACCAGTTTGAAAGCAGAATGGGGGCTAACTTCTGTACAGGCCGGTGCCTTGGGAAGTTATTCTCTTTTGGGTATGGGGATCGGTGGCTTTATTGGCGGATGGGCCTGTGACAAATTCGGTCGCGTACGTGTCATCGTATTGGCCACTATTTCCTTCTCGATTTTGTCTGCCTATTCAGGTTTTGCCCAGTCTTATCAAGAGTTTGCGATTTTACGCACCCTTTCGTGCTTAGGTTTAGGCTGTTTATATATTGCCTGTAATACCCTGATGTCAGAATACGTACCGACCAAATACCGTACTACAGTATTGGCAACATTAATGACTGGTTTCACTTTAGGTTCATTGGTGATTACCATGGTTTCTGGCTGGATTATTCCTGAATTCGGCTGGCGTATGCTGTACTGGGTGACAATTGCCCCATTAGCTTTGGGTATTTTGATGCACTTTATGGTACCAGAACCAGAGTCATGGAAACGTGTCCGTGAAATGAAAAGAACTGGTCAGATCGTGGATAATGATGCCAAAAAAGGCAATCCATATATCACCATTCTTAAAGATAAGACCCATGGCAAGATGTTCATCTTATGGTCTTTCAGCTCTGGTTTCCTGCTATTCGGTTATTTCGGTGTAAGTAACTGGTTACCAAGTTATCTTGAAGCTGAATTGGGCATTAAATTCAAGGAAATGGCGTTATACATGGTGGGTACCTTTATTACCATGATGTTCGCCAAAATCATTGCAGGTTATGTGGCTGACAAAATTGGTCGTCGTATTGTGTTTGCTTTCGGCACCATGGGAACAGCGCTATTTATTCCTGTTGTCGTGTATATGCACAATGCCGATAACATTGGTGTACTGATGCTAATCTTCGGCTTCCTGTACGGTATTCCATATGCGATTAATGCAACCTATCTAACTGAAAGTTTCCCAACTGGGGTTCGTGGTACAGCAGTCGGTGGTGCGTTCAATATTGGTCGTATCGGTGCAATCTTCGCTCCAATTACCATTGGTTATCTTGCGATGAATGGTTCGATCGGTACTGGTCTATTGGTAATGGGTGCAGCTTACTTCCTATGCGGTTTGATCCCTGCCCTGTTTATTAAAGACCGTTTATACGATCCACAAAAAGCAGAATAAATTTTTAACTCTGGAGAGTTGTAAATAAACAGCTCTCCAGAATCCAAATTTTATGACTTTAATATCGAATCCATATGCTTTGACCTGAACAGGATGTTTCTGGGTTGAACGAGACTCGTATTCATCATTTAAAAGTCAGCATCTCTGCATTTAGCAATTAGAGCAACATTAAGGAAAGATTTTCCTTCTTAGATATCAGAATATTTCTTTAGGGATTAAGAAATGAAAAAATTAGTTTTAGCGACATTATGTGGTATTGCTTCAGCACAGGCATTTTCAGCAGAAGCGTCTGAAGACCGGATGCAGTTTTTAGAATCACAGTTAAAGCAAATCCAGGCTGAACTGGAACAGCAAAAGGCTGCGCAACTTGCGTTAAAAAACCAGCAGGAAGAAGCCAAAGCGCAAGACTCTAAAACTTTGAGTTCGATGGTGGATAATGTCGATGTTTATGGCTTGATCCGCTTTGATGGCGCAGTCGATTTCAAAAGTACCACTGAAGCTCGTGGCCGTACCATTAACCAGATTAATAAAGTGCCTTTTACTGAACCTGACTCTACCCGTTCAGATTTTACTGCAGCTGCCAGCCGAATTGGTTTCTTGGCTAAAGACCTTGGTGGAAATCCAAATGTTTCTGCACGTTTAGAAGCTGACTTCTGGACCAATAATGGTAAAGGCGATGGTGGACTACGTATCCGTCATGCACATTTAAAATACTATAACTGGACTTTTGGTCAGGCCTGGTCATTGATGTCGACACCGGAAATTAGTACTGAAGCTGTCGACTACAGTTTATTGCTGGGTGGATCAGTCCTACGTACACCTCAAGTCAGTTATGCTTTCAAACTGGATCCGGAAAATACCTGGAATGTCGGTTTGGAGTACATGGCCGGTGGCGATCGCTCTTCTGCCTTGCCTGCTTTAACCACTAAATATGTTCATCAATCAGGTCCGCTGCATTTATTAGCTCAAGGCTTTGTCAATCAAAAGCAGGCACAAACTGATACGGGTGATATAGAAAAAGTTGGTTGGGGTGTAGGTCTTGGTGGACGTTACCGTTTTAATGATCAGAACTCGATCCAAGGTAACTATTTCCATATGGTCGGCGACCAGCGTATTGCAGCTTTCTTGACTCAAGGTTCAACCACCGACGGTGCTGCCTGGGGTGGAGATTACTCAGTCGATCCAATCAATAATGAACTTCTACTGAATGAGTTTAATAGCTTAAATATCGGCTTTACACATAAATTCACGCCGAAACTACGTAGTAGCATTAATGCTAGCGTTGTTGATTTTGATGATTCCAGCGACTATGCACGCGCGAATCCTGAAACCAATAAACGTTTAACTGACTATGTAGCAAACGTGATTTATTCTCCAGTTCCAAAGGTTAATCTGGGCGCAGAATATCACCACGGTAAGCGTGAAACTTTTGATAATCGAGAAGCGGATGTTTCTCGTGTGAACTTATCAGCGACTTATAGTTTCTAAAGCCTTAGGAGACAAGGATGTCAGCCCAAGGGCAAATTTCAAGAAAGTTTATGTTTATGATGGCTATGACCTGCGCACTTTGCGCAGGTTGTAACTATTTTAACCAGCCATTAATTTATTCTATCGCAGAAGATCTGCATATCAGTGTGGCCGAGTCTGGCTGGACTGTCGTTTTAACCCAGATTGGTTATGCCACTGGGTTATTTTTGTTTGTACCTCTAGGCGATTTATTTGAAAAACGTCTCTATATTTGCAGCCTCATGCTATGTACCGGACTGGCACTGATCGGACTTTCTGCCAGTACTAATCTGCATATGCTCTATGGTTTTACCCTACTCGCCTCTTTCTGTTCCATTACCACTCAGATTCTGATTCCTTTTGCCGCTAACCTGTCTCAACGAGAAAAAAGTGCTGAAGTGGTCGGTCTGCTGATGAGTGGTGTTCTAGTCGGTATTCTATTTGCCCGGACTGTATCAGGACTGATTTCTACCTTATGGTCTTGGCATGCCGTTTACCTATTGAGTGGCTGTTCTATTCTCTTGCTCAGCATCGCCATGTGGTATCAGTTACCTAAAGCGAAAAGCCAGCTACAAATGAGCATCTTGCAGATTTATCGCTCACTATTTACCTTTGCCAAAACCGAACCGATGCTGATTCGACGCAGCATCATTGGTGGTTTGGGCTTTGGTATGCTGAGTATTATTTTTACCACCATGACTTTTGTACTGGCGGAAGCCCCCTACCATTTTAATGATTTCCAGATTGGGTTAATGGGCATCGTTGGTATAGTCGGCATCTGGTCATCACAATGGACCGGTAAAATGATTGGTCGACATCGGGAAAAATGGGTCGCACAACTCGCTACCACAGGTTTAATTCTGGCCTGGATTCCCTTGTTTTTTGCGCAAAGCTATTTATGGGTATATATCATTGGATTAATTCCTGCCTATTTTGGGATTTCTTCGCTACATGTTTTAAATCAGAATCTGGTATATCGGATCTCAGTGCAGGCCCGTTCCCGTATTAATGCAATCTATATGACCTGTTATTTTTCAGGTGCTGGAATCGGTGCATTTCTATCGCTAAACCTATGGAAAATGTACGGCTGGTCAGCCTGCGTTGCATTGGGCTTTGTCTTTGCCCTGCTCATCTTTAGTATTAACCGCTACGACCTAAGCCGAGAACGCAATCTGGTCAATATCCAGTCCCAGTCATAATCAATCTAAACTCATACCTTGTGCACTCATAGAATATAAGATTGGGTGCGCAGTACATGACACATTATCTATGTTAATTTTAGAAATTCTTTAAAGCTCATTTGTCGCTTTTTTACATAAAGATAGACTCCAAATTGGAGTATTACAAAGAAGCCTATGTTTCTTAAAATAGTAAACAATAAGTCTAAATTGCCAAAAATTAAGTCTGTAGCGAAGAGCAAGATCACTAATACGGAATGTAAGTATAAGGTTTGTTGAGTCTTACTTTGCAGTGCGGTAGCTGCATTGATATAACCAATGAGCGTTAATCCTAATATCATAAGAATGATTCCGCAGATAATACCTAGGGTCATATAAGGCCCAGAGCTATATGCAAACAGTGTTAATACAGCACCAGTTAAAGCTACTAAACCTACAAATGAGCCTAATAAATTTCTTAAGTAATATGCCATTTGTTACATGATCTCTTCTAATGAAAGTTTAGAATTTTTAGCCTTGTAGTTGCTAAAAAATGTTTTCTCTTATTCCAGGTATATCTATTACTTCTTGTACAAATACATTAGATTGATGGCACTTAATCTTTTGAATAAAACCGAATGAAGATGCAATCATATTTCAAGTATTTCTGTTTTGGATTTTCAGCATTCTCTTTATTCCAAATTTATTCGGATATTGTAGATGGTAAAACAGAAATTAGTGCATATTTAGGAAATATCGGGTTATTTCTAGTATGTATTGAAATGGGCGTTCTAATGACTTATGAACAACTCACAGCTGAAGTAACGTTAAGAAATTTCTTTTCTAAAGATAAATCTCTATCTCTCTCACCAGTTGGTATCTTTGCTCATACACTAGGGAAAATTGGATGTATCTTATTAATTATTGATTTTGTAATAAGCTTTGCCTAAAAATTTCTAGCCCATTTAACATAATGGCGATTATGCAAAATTTAGTTTGTAAGCCCAAAATAGAAATGTCCGCTTTTAGAATACGCAACTAAGCACAAAAATATACAGCATATAAAAAAATCGCAGCCTAAGCTGCGATTTTTAACCATATTTAAAAGATTTAGCTTATTATATGGATGCTTTTAACTGTGCAGCTGCACGGCCATCGAGCAACTTGCATCCGGTCTGTTGCTGAAGTTCTTCGAAACTCAAGCCATCCACTATTTCTAGCACCCAAGCCTGATTATCTTTGAGTTCAATAATGCACAAATCGGTATAAATACGGTCAACGCAGTTTTTACCGGTAATTGGATAAGTCAGCTCTTCCACAATCCGTGGTTCGCCATTTTTAGTGACATGTTCCATGCAAACATAAACACAGCGAGCACCAACTGCCAGATCCATCGCCCCACCCACTGCTGGGACGGCATCTAGTGCACCGGTATGCCAGTTAGCGAGATCACCATTTACGGCAACCTGAAAGGCGCCCATAATACAGAAATCTAAATGGCCGCCACGCATAATATCGAAGGAATCTGCGGAGTTCATAAAACTGCCGCCATCCAGCATGCTGACTAGTTCTTTACCGGCATTAATCAGATCATCATCAGCGAGTTCAGGGTCAGTTAAAGCGGTAAAACCCAGAACGCCATTTTCAGAATGCAGAATAATATCCTGTTCAGGTTTTAAATAACCGGCAACGCGTGTTGGTAAACCAATACCTAAATTCACATAAGAACCGGTTGGAATATCTTGTGCAACTTTTTCTACAATTTGTTCACGTGTACGTTTTTGAATTGTCATTATTTAATATCTCCTACCTTCACCACATGCTGCACAAAAATACCTGGTGTTACGATAATCTCTGGATCAAGCTCGCCTAGCTCTACAATTTCATGTACTTGAGCAATCGTGGTTTTGGCTGCTTTTGCCATTAACGGGCCAAAGTTTCGCGCTGCTTTACGGTAGGTCAAGTTGCCCCATTGATCAGCCTGATTGCCATAAACCAAGGCATAGTCTGCATGAATTGGATATTCCAGCACATAGTCCTTGCCATTGATATGGCGGGTTTCCTTACCTTCAGCTATCTTAGTGCCGTATCCTGTAGGCGTAAAAATAGCCCCCAGACCTGCACCTGCAGCTTGAATACGGCAAGCCAGATTGCCTTGTGGTACCAACTCTAGTTCAACCTTTCCAGCTTTATACAGCTCTTCAAACACCTTGGAGTTATTGGCACGAGGAAATGAACAGATCATTTTCTTTACCAGTCCTGACAATAATAGGTTGGTTAGGCCACGATCACCAGAAGCAGCATTATTGTTGATGATGGTCAGATCTTTAGGACCAATATCAATCAAAGCTTCAATCAGTTCGATTGGCTGTCCTGCCAGACCGAAGCCACTGGTCATAATATGCGCACCATCTGGAATCTGCTTGAGTATGGTTTCGATATCCTGTGTGATTTTATTCATTTAATTGCTTCCTAGCATCTTCCTGTCTTTATAAATGTTTGATCAATTAATTAGTCAGCTTTTTGTGGGTCAAACAAACGGTTTTTAATGAAAATGGCCGGGATCAAACCACAAATAAAATAAGCCACACTCATGATGAGTAGACCTGTACCAATTGAGCCACCTTGCGCAAAATAACCGATGGTTAAAGGTGCCAATACTGCACCTAGACGGCCAATGTTATAAGCGCCACCTGTTGCTGTACCACGGACTTTGGTAGAGAAACTTTCAGTCATATAAGTCGCGTTAATGCCATATGGAATACCGTAAAGGAATCCGAAAAACAGCATGAGCCATAAGATATTGTCCGGTGTGTTGCCAAAGACAATGATGGGGATAAAGATTGCGGTGCCCATGGTACCGAAAGCAAATACAGCACGACGACCAATTTTATCCGCAATAATACCTGCGATCACTTTGGTACACATCATGATCAGGAAGGTCCCAATCATATAGGTGGTCATTTCTTTAAATTTGATACCTAAGTCTGATTCCAGATAAGCCGGTAACCAGTTACTTACACCGTAATAACCAAACTGTAAGAATGCCGTACTAAACGACCAGAGGATGAACATGCGACGGCTTAACGCATCGGCAAAAATCATTTTGAAGGTATTCTTCGGTTTTTCTTGCACTACGCCGCTGGCTTTGGCTGCCAATCTTTCTTGACGTGCCTTTAACCAGGCTTGTGGTTCTGGTACCAGGAAGAACATGCCAATCGCAAGAACAATCGGAACAATGGCAATATAGTAAAGATAACGCCAGCCTAGCTCTGGAAGCAGCCATCCTGCAAGTACAGTGGCAACGACTGAACCAAGTGTCCAACCTGTCATTAAGGCAGCAAGTACTGTAGAACGATATTTTGTTGGCACATATTCTGCCATTAGAGTATTACAGGCAATATAGAGGGCACCCAAGCCAATTGCTGAAAAGAATCGCAACCACTTAAATTCTTCATAGCTTTGAGTAAAGCCTAGCCAGAAGGTTAATGAAGAGAATAAAGCGATCGCAATCACAATCACCCGAACTCGTCCAAAGCGGTCACAAGCCCAGCCACCAAAAAAGCCACCAATGGCCATACCAGCAAGTGTCCAGCTACCGAGTGCACCTGCCTGAATACTACTTAAAGAAAATTCTTGTTTGAGGCTGGTTAGACTGTAGGCTAATAGTGCAAGATCTGCACCGTCTACCAATAACGCTAAAAATGAAAAGATAAAAGCCAGAATCCAGACCTTTTTCTTAGGCATATTTTCTTCTGGTAGAAGGTTTTGTTGTGAATTAAGCGTATTCATAATGTCCTTTACACTTTGCTGGCACTCCTGTGCCCTTTAGAAGTTTATGTTTCACCTAATTAATTAAATGAAACATAGAATGTTGAATTGATCTTTAATTCTGAATCTGACTAGATTTTTAAAATCCATCCCAGAACTGGATTGGCTGACTTTAATTAAAGTCAGCCAAAACAAACTAGCCAGCAATGCTGGCTAGAGGTTGATCTGCATTTAGTTGGAGAATGCAGCAATACCTGTTTGAGCACGACCTAGAATTAGGGCATGTACATCATGGGTACCTTCATAAGTGTTGACCACTTCCAGATTCACCAGATGACGAGCTACACCAAATTCATCAGAGATCCCGTTACCACCCATCATGTCACGCGCTAAACGGGCAATGTCTAGAGCTTTACCACAGTTATTACGCTTGATCAGTGAAGTACCTTCAACTGATGCAATGCCTTCGTCTTTCATACGACCAAAACGTAATGCCACTTGCAGACCCAACGCAATTTCAGTTTGCATGTCTGCCAGTTTTTTCTGAATTAACTGATTGGCAGCCAATGGACGACCGAACTGTTTACGGTCCATGGTGTATTGATGCGCTGTATGCCAGCAGAATTCAGCTGCACCCATCGCACCCCAGGCAATACCATAACGCGCACTGTTCAGACAGGTAAATGGACCTTTTAGACCACGAATTTCCGGGAACGCATTTTCTTCTGGAACAAAAACATTGTCCATCACGATTTCACCGGTAATCGAAGCACGCAGGCCAACCTTACCGTGAATCGCTGGTGCAGAAAGCCCTTCCCAGCCTTTTTCTAGAATAAAGCCACGAATATCACCGACATTGCCTTCAGGAGACACTTCTTTTGCCCAAACCACAAAGACATCAGCAATCGGACTGTTGGTAATCCACATTTTCGCGCCCGTCAGACGGTAACCACCATCCACCTTTTTCGCACGGGTAATCATGCTGCCCGGATCTGAACCATGATCTGGTTCAGTCAGACCGAAACAACCGATGTATTCACCGGTCGCCAGTTTTGGCAAATATTTCTGTTTCTGTTCTTCAGAACCAAATTCATTGATTGGCACCATCACAAGAGAACTTTGCACACTGGCCATAGAACGGTAACCTGAATCCACACGTTCTACTTCACGGGCAATCAGACCATAGCTGACATAATTTAAGCCGGCACCGCCGTATTGCTCAGGAATGGTTGGACCCAGCAGACCGAGTTCACCCATTTCACGGAAAATGGTTGGATCAGTTTTTTCATAGCGGAACTGTTCTAGTACACGTGGCATCAGCTTATCCTGACAGTACGCATGCGCGCTGTCACGGATCATGCGTTCTTCTTCAGTCAGTTGCTGTTCCAGTAAAAATGGATCTTGCCAGTCAAATCTAATTCTTGTGCTCATTTTAATATTTCCAATATTCTAAAAATCTGCTGCTTAAGCAGTCGCTTGTTTAATCATTTCACGTGCGATGATGATTTGCTGGATTTGAGTAGTACCTTCATACAGACGGAACAAACGCACATCACGATAGAAACGTTCAATTGAATATTCACTGATATAGCCCGCGCCACCATGAATTTGCAGACAGCGATCCGCTACACGGCCACACATTTCAGTCGCAAACATTTTCGCGCATGAAGATTCAGTGGTCACATTCTTGCCTTCGTCACGCAGACGAGCAGCATCCAGAACCATACATTTCGCTGCATAAATCTCAGCTTTAGAGTCTGCCAGCATGCCTTGGATGAGCTGGAAATTGGCAATCGGTTGACCGAACTGCTTGCGTTCTACTGCATAATTTAAAGCGTCTTCCAGCATACGCTCTGCCATACCAACACTATAACCGGCAATGTGTAGACGGCCTTTATCCAGGACACGCATTGCAGTTTTGAAGCCAATGCCTTCAACACCACCGATCAACTGATCTTTATGAACTTTACAGTTGTCAAAAATCACGTCACAAGTGTATGAACCGTGTTGACCCATTTTTTTATCAATTTTGCCCAGACTTAGGCCCGGTGTATTCGCTTCTACCAGGAATGCAGAAATGCCGCTTGCACCTTTGATATCAGGATTGGTACGCGCCATCACCGTAAATGTCGTTGCACGCGGTGCATTGGTAATAAAACGTTTGGTACCGTTTAAAATATAGTAATCGCCATCTTTAACCGCGCTGGTTTTTAAAGATGCTGCATCTGAACCTGAATCTGGCTCAGTTAAACAGAATGAACCAATGATTTCACCAGTCGCATAACGTGGCAGGTATTTCTGTTTTTGCTCTTCTGTACCGTCAATCACGATCCCGCTTGAACCGATCCCGTTATTGGTCCCGATCAAAGAACGGAATGCAGCCGATGTACGGCCTAATTCCATTGCGACCAGAATTTCCTCTTCCATGGTGATACCTAAACCGCCGTATTCCTCTGGAATAGTTAGGCCAAACAGACCCAATTCTTTCATCTGCTCGACAATACGCTCAGGAATCGCGTTACTTTCTTCAACTTCATGTTCTAAAGGGACTAGTTCATTTTTGACAAAGTTACGAATAGTCGAAAGAAGTTGCTCGAGCATTTCCGGATCGCGAATCATAGGGATCTCCATGTTATTTAGTTCATCTGGGTAAATTCCTTTACCCTTTAATTTTAGTTTCGTAATACGAAATAAATAATCATAAAAATTCATTTTGAGCAAGAAAAATTATTAAAAATTTTATTTTTTAAGCAAAAAAGCAAATTTTTCTAGCTTTAATTAAAAATTATAGTTAGAATTTTATTTCACAATGCGAAATTTTTAGATTGTTAGTAGATTTAGAAAAGAGTTAGATGATCTGAATCAGATCATAATTGATTCTATAAAAGCGCAGCGAGATAAAAATGTTTCAATTAAATCGTGCTGATGATTCTCGTTTTGATTGGCTCCATTTTCCTGAAATTTTATCTGGCTAACTTTAAATTTTCTAAAGATACTTAAAGATCATTACAGGTCTCAAAAACCTGTAAATTCTGCATCGTTTTTAGCTGAATAGCGCTAATTGACTTAAATACAGATAAAGTGAGCACTTTTTTATTTATTTTTATCATTAATAGAAGTGTTTTATTTTGTATCGTGAAATTTAATTGCTATCATATTTATTAATTTACCTTTAATTGCTCTGACCATGACAAAAAATAAAACTGGCGAAATACCTAATTTTGATGAGATCCGTTTAGATCCGATTTCACATATTCATAGAGAAAATAACCCGCAATTTATCGCGTCTATTGCACGTGGTTTAGAAATCCTGAGATGTTTTTCTGCAACGAATCAATTACTGGGCAACCAGGAAATTGCACAGCTAACTAATCTGCCAAAACCGACTGTTGCCCGGATCACCAGCACGTTGGTTTCTTTAGGTTATCTAAAACAGTTACCGAATACGACCAAATACCTGTTGGACGTTGGTGTATTGGCTCTGGGTTATGCGGCGCTAAGCAATATTTCGGCACGTACCCAAGCTTATCCATTTATGGAAGAAATGTCACGTTATGCGCAAGCGCCTGTCGCCATGGCAACACGTGATCGTCTGAGCATGATTTATCTGGAAGTGGTTCATACAGAGTCTACTTTGACCATGCGTCGTCCAGTTGGCTCTACCCTGCCTATTCATAGTAGTGCGATGGGCCGTGCCTGCCTGGCTGCGATGGAAGTTAAAGAACGTGAGTATCTGTTCGATGCGATCAAAAAAAGAAATGAAGATCAGTGGCCAACCATTAAGCGTAATTTAGAACGTGCCATTCGTGATTATCAGGATTATGGCTATTGCCTATCTCTCGGCGATTGGGCCAAAGATGTGAACTCTGTTGCAGTGCCATTGATTCACCCTAAACATGGTATTCTGACCTTTAACTGCGGTGCGCCAACTTACCTGCTTAATCAGGAAAAACTGGAAAATGAAATCGGTCCTCGCCTGATTCATATGGTCAATAATATTTCCCTGACTTTAAATAATATTTAAGCTGTTATTTAAGATTTAAATGGGCGGCAAGGATCGCCCTTTATTCTTTCTTTTTTTAATTACTCCTAAGATGTTAGAGCAATATAAAAAATAGCCCATTCTAAGATGGGCTATTTTTTTAAAGATTTAAAGACTAGCAAAGTCAGCTAATCATCTTCACTTACTACGCTGCTACAAACTTGGCACGCGCTGCATGCAGTTTCTTGTAGCTGTCAATTAAACGTAGATGACGATCCAGACCTTCAAGCTGCATATTGGTTTCAGCTAAACCGTAGAAACGTACTGTACCTTCTACTGAACCGAGGACTGCATCCATACGGGCATCACCAAACATACGGCGGAAGTTGTGTTCATAGTCTTCCAGTTCCATTTCATCATCCAGAATGACTTCAAGCACTACATTCATGCATTGATAGAACAGGCCACGTTCAACCGTGTTGGTATTGTATTGCAGGAACTGCTCAACCAGATCTTTAGCTTCTTCAAATTGCTGTAGAGCCAGATAGATCAGCAGTTTCAATTCCAGAATGGTCAGCTGACCCCATTCGGTATTTTCGTCAAACTCAATCCCGATCAGGGTACGGATCTCGGTGTAATCATCTTCATCTGCTTCTTCCAGACGTTCAACCAGAGCTTCTAGCTGTTCATCATCCAGACGATGCAGATTCAGGATATCTTCACGATATAACAACGCTTTGTTGGTATTGTCCCAAACCAGATCTTCCACCAGATAAATTTCAGAATAACCCGGCACTAGAATACGACAAGCAGTTGCGCCTAAATGCT
Organism: Acinetobacter sp. YH12249; assembly: GCF_013417475.1. Taxonomy (NCBI): domain Bacteria; kingdom Pseudomonadati; phylum Pseudomonadota; class Gammaproteobacteria; order Moraxellales; family Moraxellaceae; genus Acinetobacter; species Acinetobacter sp. YH12249. Next base: position 105,935 of record NZ_VPDX01000002.1, read on the forward strand.
GATAGACCGCCATATAAACTTCGTGGCCCATCTCTTCCAGAATGGTAAATAATTCCTGTGCTTCATCGGCATTTGAGTTTTGGCCATTATTGGTGAAATCCCACTCGACAAAATCATAATCAGATTTTGCGCTGAAGAAACGCCAAGATACGACACCACTTGAATCAATAAAGTGCTCAACAAAGTTATTCGGTTCAGTGACTGCATTTGAACTGAAGGTTGGTTTTGGCAGATCATTCAGGCCTTCAAAACTACGACCTTGTAACAGTTCAGTCAAACTACGCTCTAAAGCCACTTCAAAATTAGGATGAGCACCAAATGAAGCAAAGACACCACCCGTACGCGGGTTCATCAAGGTCACACACATCACCGGAAACTGACCGCCTAGAGAAGCATCTTTGACCAGTACTGGAAAGCCTTGCTCTTCTAAGCCTTTAATGCCTTCAACAATTTTCGGATATTTTACCAGTACGTGTTCAGGTACATCCGGAAGTGCCAGTTCGCCTTCCAGAATTTCGCGTTTAACCGCACGTTCAAAAATTTCAGACAGACATTGTACTTGAGCTTCAGCCAAGGTATTGCCCGCACTCATACCATTACTGAGGTACAGGTTTTCAATCAGATTCGATGGGAAATATACAGTTTCACCATCAGACTGACGTACAAATGGCAATGAACAGATACCGCGTGCTTTATTGCCTGAGTTAGTATCATAAAGATGGGTACCCAGTAACTCATCTTCAGGATCATAAATTTCACGAGTATGTTCATCTAAAACTTCGGCTGGCAACTCGCCATTTGGACCTGGCTGGAACCATTTTTCATCCGGATAATGCACAAATTCTGCATTGGCAATATCTTCACCCCAGAACTGGTCGTTATAGAAGAAGTTACAGTTCAGACGTTCAATGAATTCACCCAGTGCAGACGCCAGCGCACTTTCTTTGGTTGAACCTTTACCATTGGTAAAGCACATTGGTGACTGAGCATCACGAATATGCAGTGACCAGACATTCGGTACGATATTACGCCAAGACGCAATTTCAATCTTCATGCCGAGGCCTGCCAGAATCGTAGACATATTTGCAATGGTTTCTTCCAGTGGCAGGTCTTTACCCGGAATACAGGTCAGACTGTCTGAAGCCAGATTAGGCATTAATAATGCCTGAGCATCGGCATCAATACTTTCAACTTCTTCTATGACAAATTCAGGACCGGTTTGAATGACTTTTTTGACGGTACAACGGTCGATCGAACGCAAAATCCCCTGACGGTCTTTTTCAGAGATATCAGCCGGTAGCTCGACCTGAATTTTAAAAATCTGTTTGTAGCGGTTTTCAGGATCGACGATATTGTTTTGAGACAGACGGATATTATCGGTGGGAATGTCACGCGCTGCACAATAGACTTTAACAAAATAAGCCGCACACAGCGCAGATGAAGCCAGAAAATAATCAAATGGACCTGGCGCAGAACCATCACCTTTATAGCGGATCGGCTGATCGGCGATTACCGTGAAGTCATCGAACTTAGCTTCTTGACGAAGATTATCGAGATAATTGACCTTAATTTCCATGTGGATACCTAAATATTCTTATGTGCCGCCACGGACAGATAAGATGCTAAATCTGAATATACAAGCCGAATCACGGAGGAGAATTTGACTCAAAAATAAAAATAACCCGGGTTAAACCTTCAACCAGTTAGTTTCAGGATAAGCTCGAGTAAGAATGGGCGCTATTATAGAATCATTTTATGAAATTGATAATGTTTGCTCGAATTTCCTGCAGATTTATCAAAATATCTGTTAATTAAATATTCAGAAAATCTGGCTTTAAGCCGGGAACAGGCTGTTTTTATTGATACTTGCTGTTCCCGACTGGATTTTATGGACTGCGAAATGCATTTTTTAAATCAGATCAAGATCCAAATTAAAAGTCATAACCAATGCCAAACACAGCGAGATCGCGCTGTTTATCACCAAAACGGTCGTAACCACCGAAGATATAATCACCAGACAAGGTCAACTTTGGCGCAACTTCATAACTCAATCCAGCAGTTGCATAACGGAAAGCATGCTGTTTGGTAGTGTTGCCCAGCTCATTACCTTCATATTTGCCTTCATCATTAAAATAACCACCCGCTGCACCGACATGCGCACCCAGCTTATCATTAATCTGATGGGTTAAATCCAAGGTATAAAAAGTATCACCCTGATTGGCATAGGCCACATCATATAAATAGGTCGATACACCCGCTGTAACACTGGTCTTGTCGTTTAGTGCACGACTTACATTCAGACCTAATTCATTTGAAGTCGTATGGCTGCCACCCGGATAATAATAGGTTGCATCCCAGAAATTCCAGTCGTAGTTTTCACTGCTATAGTTATAGCCCACGATAAAATCATGTTCGACTTTATCACGGCGATGTGATTTCTTGCCTTCCAGTTCTGGGTAGGAATAACCTAAGGTTGAGCCCCAGTAACCGACATAAAAATTACCATAAGCCAGATTCAGCGCTGCCTGTAAGGCAACGTCATCATTTTCTGGTGCATTGGTCAGACCACGGGAGATGTATTTAGAAACTACACTGATGTTTCCACTGGTTTCAATTTTTTTTGCGTCTGCATCGTCTGCAAAACAATAAACACTAGAAACAGCAGCACAGCCGAAAAGGACTGTTTGTTTGAAAATTCTCATAAAATATAAATTATATTAAGCAAAGAATGGATAACACTGAAACCGACTACAGTTTTATCCAGCTTTGGGTAAAAATAAATTCCGCTATATTCCTTGATGCAACAAACAACAGGAATATAGCCATGACTTAAGCGCGTGGGGCCCGGTAGAAAGGCGCTGTAGAAGCAGGTAATGCCTGCTTGCCACGGATATGATCTGCAAGCTTTTCAGCCATCATGATCGTGGTTGCATTGAGGTTGCCTGTAATAATAAGCGGCATAATTGAAGCATCGATGACACGCAGACCTTGCATCTCATGCACACGCCCATAACCATCGACAACTGCCATATCATCCTCACCCATTTTACAGCTACAGGACGGATGATACGCTGTTTCTGCATGATTACGAACAAATTCATCAATTTCTGCATCAGTTTGCAGATTTTTGCCCGGACTGATTTCTTCACCACGATATGGATCCAGGGCGGGCTGATGCATAATTTCACGGGTAATACGGATGGCATCACGGAATTCACGCCAGTCCTGTTCAGTGCTCATATAGTTGAACAGAATGCTTGGATGTTCAAACGGATCTTTGGATTTCAGGCGAACCCGACCACGAGATGGTGAACGCATGGAACCGACATGAGCCTGGAAGCCGTGTTCATGAATAGCATTGGTCCCATTATAGTTAATCGCCACTGGCAGGAAGTGATACTGGATGTTTGGCCATTCAAACTCATCCGAAGAACGAATAAAGCCACCCGCTTCAAACTGGTTACTGGCACCAATGCCTTTGCCTAGGAATAACCATTCTGCGCCAATCATGGGCTGGTTATACCATTTCAATGCCGGATATAAGCTGACCGGTTTTTTGCACTTATATTGTAAGTACATTTCCAGATGGTCTTGCAGGTTTTCACCCACACCCGGCAGGTCCTGAACCACCGGAATATCCAGACTTTTTAACAATTCAGCCGGACCTATACCAGAGCGTTGCAGGATTTGTGGAGATGCAATTGCACCTGCACATAGTAGAACTTCACGATCCGCAAAGACCTGAATCGGCTGCAAGGTATTTTGACCTTCAAAATATTCTACGCCAATCGCCTGATTGCGATTAAACAGAATTCGGTTGGTCATGGCATGGGTAATAATGGTGAGATTATCCCGGCCTTTGGCCATATCCAGATAACCACGTGCCGTACTGGAGCGACGACCTTGTGGTGTCACAGTACGATCCATTGGCCCGAAGCCTTCCTGTTGGTAGCCATTCAAGTCATCGGTACGTGGATAACCGGCTTGAACCCCAGCTTCGACCATGGCATGAAACAGCTCATTATTACCATTCTTAGGCGTTGCGACTGAAACCGGGCCTGAATCGCCATGATAGTCATTGCCTCCAATATCGCGGGTTTCAGCTTTTTTGTAATAGGGTAGACACTGCGCATAGTTCCAGTGTTCCAGACCTTTAAGGCTGGCCCACTGTTCCAGATCCATAGCATTACCACGGATATAGCACATGCCATTAATCAGTGAAGATCCGCCCAGACCTTTACCACGGCCGCATTCCATACGGCGATTGTTCATGTGGGGTTCTGGATCAGTCAGATAGGCCCAGTTATAACGGCGTCCTTGTAAAGGATAGGCCAAAGCAGCTGGCATCTGGGTTCTAAAATCCAGACGATAGTCCGGGCCACCTGCCTCAAGTAATAGCACCTTAGTATCTGGATCTTCAGTTAAACGCGCTGCCAGAACATTACCCGCAGAACCTGCACCGATAATAATATAGTCGTAATTCATCAAATCCCCCTTATGCGCTAAATACAGACTGGAAAGGACTGAGTTCGACCTGAACCGATTTGGTCTGGGTGTAGTGCTGCAAAGTGACTAGACCATTTTCACGTCCGACACCGGAATGTTTATAACCACCGACCGGCATTTCTGCAGGTGATTCACCCCAGGTATTAATCCAGCAGATACCTGCTTCTACCTGATGAATAATTCGGTGTGCACGGGCCAAGTCTGGTGTGACGACACCTGCGGCCAGACCATAATCGGTGTCATTGGCACGACGAATGGCTTCTTGCTCGGTGTCATAACTCAGGATGCTCATGACTGGACCGAAGATTTCTTCACGCACAATAGTCATGTCATCACGGCAGTCGGTAAATACGGTCGGCAGGACATAAGCCCCTTGGGCAAACTGTTCATCCTCAGCACGGCCGCCACCACATAGTAGGCGTGCCCCTTCTATCTTGCCTTTTTCGATATAGCCCAGCACTTTTTCCATATGAGAGAAGCTGGAAACTGGACCGAAATTGGTCTCAGGATCAAGTGGATCCCCCATACGGATATAAGGAATACGCTGCAAAATCTTGTCTTCAAATTCTGCTTTCAAGGCCAAAGGGATAAATACCCGGGTTCCATTGGTGCAAACCTGACCGGAACTATAGTAGTTAGCCATCATGGCAATATCAGCCGCTAGATCCAGATCGGCATCTTCACAGATAATCAGCGGAGACTTACCGCCCAGCTCCATGGTGACTTCTTTCAAACTAGAATTGGCAGCTTGCGCCATAACTTTTTTGCCGGTAGAAACGCCACCAGTGAATGACACTTTGGCAATATCGGGATGCGAAGTCAGATAACCACCAATTTCACCACTACCAGTCACCACATTAAATACACCATGCGGTACACCGGCTTCAGTATAAATTTCTGCCAGTTTCAACGCAGTTAAAGGTGTGACTTCACTGGCTTTGAAAATCATGGCATTGCCTGCAGCGAGTGCCGGTGCAGATTTCCATAAAGCGATCTGAATCGGATAATTCCATGCGCCAATTCCAGCGACAACACCCAAAGGTTCACGGCGGGTATAGACAAAGGAACTGCTTCTCAGCGGGATTTGCTGGCCTTCAAGAACCAGTAGAATCCCCGCATAATATTCGAGTACATCTGCACCTGTTGTAATATCAACGGTAGAGGTTTCACTAAAGGCTTTACCGCTGTCCAAGCTTTCTAATTTTGCCAGCTCATCGTTGCGCTCGCGTAAAATGGCCACTGCCTTATTTAAGATGCGCGAACGTTGAATCGCGGTCATTTCTGCCCAGACTTTTTGCCCTTGTTGTGCAGATTCAACCGCACGATCGATATCATTTTTTGAACATACCTGCACTTCAGCCAGGACTTCGCCTGTTGCAGGGTTAATAGTTTGAAACGTGCTATTGGACGTTGCATCGACATATTGTCCATGGATATAAGGACGTTGCAGTTTGAATGTTGTCAATGGAATTCCCTCGCAGATTGGTTATTTGAGTTGTTGCCGGATATATTCACTACACAGTTCAATCGGCAGTTCTGGATCAATTTCGCCACTTACTAAAGCACCTCTTAGCCAGAATCCATCAATGAGTGCAGCCAGACCTTGTGCTGCCTTCTCAGCTTGATCCTTACTCAGCTTTTTCATGAATTCATATTTAAGATTGGAATGTAAGCGGTAATGGTTTATTTGCTGTAAACGATGTAAATCGGGCTGATGCAGACTGCTGGCCCAAAAAGCCAACCATACCTTCATGGCCGCTTTATCCGTTTGTGGAGCAGTAAAATTGCCACGCACAATCGCCAGTAAGCGTTGTTCAGGAGCGTCATTCACCTGTGACTTGATTTCAGCAACAGATTTACCTAATTGCTGCAATAAGTAACGCATTGTGGCTTCAATTAACCCATTTTTACCTTGAAAATAATGACTTATGATGCCGGTTGAGACACCTGCCCTCTGAGCAATCTGACTAATTGAAGCTTCTGCAAAACCTAGCTCATTCACTGCAGCTAAGGTGGCATCGATCAGTTGCTGACGACGGATCGGTTGCATACCAACTTTTGGCATAGGACTAACCTGAATAACGGATGTAACAATAAAAAATCACTCTGCTAAAGCAAATAGCTGAATAATGTAACAATTCATAAACGCTTTTTTAATTGAACGTTCAATTAATAAAAATTATAGTGCCAGCTCACCCTTGATGTACAGCGCAGTTTGTTTTGGATTTGCAAAAGTTTGTAATTCACGAAAAAAAGGAAGCTTTAGGGCCAGTTTTTGCTTTTAAATCACACTGCACTGTAGATCATCCGGCAACAAAAACGATGGTCAGAGATTTATGCAAAAGAAAAACGAAGAGGTGCAAGATAGTCTGAATAAGGTAGTCTTTTATTGTTCGGCGACGCTTATTCTGCTGTTTTCTATCATCACGATTTTATTTAATGAACAAGCCAATCTAGTCATTATTAATATTTTAAACTGGGTCAGTAGTACCTTTAGCTGGTATTACCTGCTGGCGGCAACGCTGTATCTGGTCTTTATTGTCTTTATCGCCTGCTCACGTTATGGCGAAATCAAGCTTGGACCGAAACATTCTAAACCCGAATTCAGCCTGCTGAGCTGGTCGGCCATGCTGTTCTCAGCCGGAATCGGGATTGACTTGATGTTCTTCTCGGTCGCTGAACCCCTGTCGCATTATATGAGTCCACCAGTCGGTGAAGCTGAAACCTTTGAAGCCGCACGTCAGTCCATGGTCTGGACCCTGTTTCACTATGGTCTGACCGGCTGGAGCATGTATGCGCTGATTGGGGTTGCATTGGGATATTTCAGTTATCGCTATAATTTACCGCTAACTATTCGCTCTGCGCTTTATCCTATTTTTGGAAAAAGAATTAATGGCCCGATTGGCCATACAGTAGATACCGCTGCAGTACTCGGTACGATTTTTGGTATTGCCACAACCTGCGGTATTGGTGTGGTTCAGCTGAACTACGGTCTGCATGTCCTGTTTGGCTTGCCGGAAAATATCTGGATTCAAACTGCATTAATTGGTGTTGCAGTTATTATTACCATTATTTCGGTCACTGCGGGTGTCAATAAAGGTATCCGGGTTCTTTCTGAAATTAATATCTATGTATCAATCGGGTTACTGCTCTTTATTCTCTTTATGGGAAATACCGAGTTTTTATTAGCGGCTCTAATTCAGAATTTTGGTGATTATCTCAGCCAGTTCCCGAAACTCTCTTTAAGCAGTTTCCCTTTTGAGCAGCCTAAAGAATGGATGAACAGCTGGACCCTGTTCTTCTGGGCATGGTGGATTGCCTGGTCGCCGTTTGTAGGTCTGTTCCTGGCACGTATTTCTCGTGGTCGTACCATTCGTGAATTTGTCACCGGGACTTTAGTTATTCCTCTGTTATTTACCCTCACGTGGTTGTCTATTTTCGGTAACAGTGCTTTATACAGCGTGATTTTTGATGGTAATACTCAGCTTGCGACAACTGTTTTAGAAAATCCGGCACATGGTTTTTATGACCTGCTGGCACAATATCCAGGTTTCACATTTCTCGCAGGTGTCGCCACCATTACAGGTTTGCTGTTCTATGTGACTTCAGCGGATTCAGGGGCATTGGTATTGGGGAACTTCACTACTAAATTCACTAATATTGAGCATGATTCACCGCGCTGGCTCAGTGTGTTCTGGGCGATTGCGATCGGTTTGCTGACTTTGGCAATGCTCATGGCGAATGGCGTGACTGCATTACAGAACACTACCATTATTATGGGGCTGCCTTTTAGTTTCGTGATTTTCTTTGTGATGGCCGGTTTGTATAAATCCTTGCGGCTTGAGGATTTCCGTCAGGCCAGTACCAGTCTGAATGCTGCACCAGTCGTCGGTAATGTTGACATCTTTAACTGGAAGAAACGTCTGAGCCGGGTGATGTTGCATCCAAGCCTTTCACAGACTCGCGCCATGCTGGATGACGTCTGCAAGCCGGCCATTGAGGCAGTTGCGACTGAGTTAACCGATAAGGGTATTCAAGTGAATATTCAGGAAAAACCGCTTGAGGAAGAACCTGAACTGTATCATCTGGATCTCACCATTCAGCTGGATGAAGAAGAAAACTTTGTCTATCAAATCTGGCCAGTACGTTATGCCACACCGAACTTTAGTTCACGGGGTAAACGGACTAAACGCTATTACTATCGTCTGGAAAGTTACCTGTTTGAAGGATCTCAGGGCAATGATCTGGTCGGTTACAGCAAGGAACAAGTTATTAACGACATTCTGGATAAATATGAACGTCATATGATGTATCTGCACATCAACCGGATCAGTCCGGGTAAACGTCCACTTTTCCCGGATCGTGAAATCTAGGATCACTCAACTACGGAAGGATTGAATGATGTCAGCAAGTTTAAATGCCTTTGCCCTGTTTTTTTCGTTACTCAATCCATTTTTGATGAGTATCTATATGCTCGGAATTATTCGTAATTCCGAAGCAAAGGTCTTCAATATGGCATTGATTCAGGGCAGCCTGATCAGCTTTATTGTTTTCATCATTTTTGCGAAAACTGGTGAAGCCTTCTTTAATGAAGTGCTACATGCTCGCTTTGAATCCTTCCAGATTTTTGGTGGTCTGATTTTTCTGGTGATTGGTTACCGCTATGTCTTTGAAGGTGCAGATACCATTGGGGTTATGCGTGGAGCACCAAATCATCTGGCGGGCACCATTGCCATGCCCTTTATGATTGGCCCTGGAACAATTTCGGCTTCGGTCATTACCGGTGTACAGCTCAGTTTAATGCAGACTATTTTAGTGATCTTTTTTACTTTATTTTTAACCTGCAGCTTACTGATCCTGATGAAATATCTGCATGATCATATGCAGCACAAATATTCCAATTATATTGACCTTTATGTCGATATCGTCGGTCGTGTCGCAGCACTGTTAATCGGAACCATTGCCATTGATATGATTGTGACAGGTGTCAGTGGAATTCTGGAAGGCTAGTTTTATACAAGCTGACAGGATCAAAAAGCGGGCAAAAATGCCCGCTTTTTTATGCAGTGATTATTTTAAAATTTAAACGACACACCTGCATAAGTCGAGAAGCCTTCACCTGGTGAAGATCGTGCTTCATCTTTCCCATTATCATTAAGACCTGGAATCACCACTGCTGCATATTTTTCATCCGTGATGTTCTTGAAGTTAACCCAGGCACTCCATGACTGATCTTCTGGCGCATATCCCAGATCTATACCCCAAATCTGATAATCATCACTGAAGCGGCTGTTGGCATAATCATGTGCCATCTTCGATGCATATTCAGTATTTAGCCCCATATAAAGACCATTATTCAAGGCATAACTGAGCTGCGCCTGATAAAGGTGTTTTGGAATTCCCGGCAACTGGTTTTTACCAAATAAAGGATCGTTTTTATATTGGAAATCACTCAAGGTATAAGCCTGTCGTAGGCGAAGCTCGCCCTGCTGCGATACATACAATGGTGTATCCAGACTGAGTTCTACACCTTGATGAAGGGTTGGAGTCGCATTGGATTCAACACTAATCCGTTCTTCTGGGAGAGCCGTGCTATTGTCATACTTCTTAATCATTTCAGAAGACAATAGCTCATTTTTAACTCTGGAATAATAATAACTCAGTGCCCAATCACCCCAAGCTGATTGGCCCCTGCCACCCAGTTCTAAAGTATTTGCAGTTTGCGTGTCCAGATAAATAGGTTCACGCACTCGTCCTGCAGCGACACCACTGCCAAAATAATATGGCGAAGACCAAGCCATCGCCCATGGATGTGCCGGTTCAATACTACGACTTAAATTGGCAAACCATTGCAGCGCCTCATTTGCTTGATAAGTCAGGCCAATACGCGGTGCAAAATTCCATTCATAACGGCTAACTTCAGGACTAGCCTCCGGATAAGTCACTTCACTTTCACGATGGGTATAAGCTGCGGCCAATCCTAGATCAAGCTTAAACTGATCATTCAACTGGGTTTCCTGATCAAATTGCAGCACATTGTCTGAACCACGATAGGTATAACGGCGTGTTACGGTATCTGCCGGATAAAGCGTGCCATCAATTGTAGTATCACGTCGAATTGTTTCGGTTACACCACTATTCGGACGGTGCGTGGTACTTCGAAAAGCAACTTTTCCTTGATGTTCAAGACCGAATAACTGATAAGGTTTCTCATACTGAACCCGCGCACTAATATCCTCATAATCGACATTGGTACGATAACTACTTTCACGTAGATCCAGTGGATAATGGTGATAAGCCAGACTACCGGTCAGTTTGGCATCATCCTGCAAGTTCCAAGTGGTAGTATTTGCCAGCCAGGTACTGCCCGGTTGAATCCGCTTGGCATCTACAGCCAGATTAAAATCATTGGCTGCTTCAGGATTATTCTTGAGCTGTTCCTGGGTAATGCGCCCTGGCGTTAAATGTTTGCTTTCACGGTAACGGGCATAAAAGCGGGTCTCAATATCTGGACTGATCTGATAACCCAGATTAAAAGCCAGACCTTTACCATCACCTTCGGCATGATCCTGAATCCCATCAAACTGTGAACCCGTTACTGTCAGATAATAATCTAACTTATCGAGTTGTCGGCCAGTACTAAACTGGTATTTCTGATAGCCATGGCTACCCGTTTCATATTTTAATTCAGAGCCATTCTGCTCTGCACCAGTCTTACTTTTATAATTAACTGTTCCACCTAAGGACAATCCGCCCTGTTTTAAACCATTGGCACCACGGTACACCTCAACATGATCAATCCACCATGGTTCAAGCAGTTCATAAGCTGTACCACCCGGTCCGGTAAAGGGAATATCATCGATCATGACATAAGTTCCGGATGCATGTGCACCAGAAGTACGGTTAATGCCAGAACCACGGATAGAAATTTTGGCTCCTTCATTGCCCGGCGATTGGGCATAAATGCCGGGCTGGAGACGAAAGACGTCAGCAATGGTTCCCAGACGCTGATGTTCGAGCTGCTGATCTGAAATAAAATTGGTTCCTCCCGAAACTTTAGCGAGTTCGGCCGCAGTCTGTTGCTGGGAATTTGTATTTTGCTCAGTGGTCACCACAATAGTGTCCAGTTGCTGAACACTATCCTGTGCTAGCGTAGTTTCAGCATAAAGATGGCCTGAAAATGCCGACAATATCATCAGGCTAAGCGGATTTTTTTTGAGAGGAATTTTTATCATATTCATGGCGAATTTATACAATCCTGTATAAGTGATCCTGATCTGCTTTAGGACTTGGCCTAAAATTTAAGCTGTAGCATAAATGAAGCATGTAAAATTAAGCAGATATTTTCTGCCAAAATATCTGACTGGTGCGGCAATATTTTTAATTTTTTCTATACAAAAAATCTGTCAGTACTTTACAAGATCACAGACAGATTCATACAAGTTCTGACATCTAATTTATTAAGTATTTGTAATTTATAGATATGTATTTTTTTCTTGTAACCATCTAATTCGAGTTGGCAAAAAGTGATTTAAATTAAAAATTTTGAAGATATAAACAATATTCTGATTCATCAAGATCAGTTTAATAGACAGGTTTCTAGACCAAAATCTTAGTCATAACTAGAAAATAGAATTCTTATTTTTTGAACTATGGCTTATAGATTTCAGCCCAAAAAAGAAACCCTCCTGCTGGAGAGTTTCTTCATGTATTCTGGCTATTATTTTATTTAGAGGCATTTTCGATTACTTGTGCTTGTAATGGTACAGCTTGCTGGGTTTCAGCTGATTTTTTCTTGGTTTTCATTTCTGCCACTTTGGCCAGAGTTTTCTCGGTAAAACGTAAACCACCATCTTCTGCCATCACATTACCCGCCATCAAAAGACTGCTTATTACTAGCAGTGATGGTATAAGTTTTAATTTCATGTCTATTCCACCTTTTTATTTTATAGTGGATTAAAAATAAGCAATTATTATTCCAATATTTTTATCTATATTTGATTTTTTTATTTTTCCCGATCATCTTGATGAAATTAAAATTGATCTAAGCGATAAATTTTATATTCTTTATTGTCTTAAAATTCCTTATTTTAGTGCGATTATTTTGGTTACGCCTCATTTTAGTCAGAGTAATTTAGTCTCATCAGACTCTATGCACTATTTTTATGACACTTTTAACCTGATCTCCTGATTTTTTGCACCAAATTGCATGGTATGTTTTTTGCATAAGTCCTCATAGAATATTCCCCGATGTACTAGTTAAAAATCTTGCATGTCTAAATTACGAATTGCCCTGATTGATGATGATCCAGAACGCGCTGAATTTATTCAGGCTTCTTTACTTGCGCATGATTTTCATGTGGTGGCCTGTGTCATTCTGAATGACCTCAACATTGTTGATATCAAAAGCCTGCATGCCGATGTCATTCTGTTAAATATGGATCATCCTCATCGCGATATTATCGAAAGCTGCGTGAGTCAGTATGAATTACCTACGGTTCTATTTACCCAAAATTCCAACAAGGACACCATCAGAAATGCCATTGATGCCGGAGTCACGGCATATATTGTGGACGGGATTGATCCAACCAAACTGGAAAATATTCTGGAAATATCGATTGAACAATTCCAGAAACATAAAAAACTGTTACATGACCTGAAGGAAACTCAGGAAAAATTAAGTGATCGCAGGGATATTGATAAAGCCAAAGTCCTGCTGATCCAGCTGCATGGACTGAGCGAAGAAGAAGCATTTGCCCTGTTGCGCAAAAATGCCATGAGTCACCGGATTACCATTGGCGATATGGCAAGGCGCTTACTTGATGCACAAAAACTGTTATCCGGCCAATAAGGAGCATTCAATGACAACATTAGAAAAAACAGAACTCAATATTGGCTATATTCCACTGCTTGATTGTGTTGCCATTCTTTGGGCGGAGCGACAAGGTTATTTTACTGAACAGGGTTTAAAGGTAAACCTGATCCGTGAAGCCTCCTGGTCCAGCTTACGCGACCGTCTGGCCTATGGCTTTCTGGATGCTGCCCATTGCCTGTCTGCCATGCTTCCCGCGGCTGCTTTGGGCGCAGACCAGTTACAAGTCGCTTTGCAGACCCCATTAGTCCTCAGTATCAATCAGGCATTTATCAGCTTAAGACAGGATTTGTGTTATGAACTGAGCATTCAGCCTGAAGATAATGAACAGATCACGTCACAAAAGCTGGTCAGTGCCTTAAAGCAGCAACATAAAGTAGGTCTGGCTCATGTTTATAAATACTCCATTCATCATTACTGTTTAAGAGAATGGCTGGCTTTAACTGATGCGCAATATGCTAAAAATATATTGCTCAAGACCTCACCTCCCCCTTTGATGGTCAAAGGGATTGCAGCACAGATTTTTGATGGTTTTTGTGTGGGTGAACCTTGGAATATTCAGGCCAAGCTTGAAGGTTATAGCCTGATTGTCGCAGCAAGCCAAAATGTGATTCCTAAAGTGGCAGATAAAGTACTAGCAATAACTCAGGAATGGGGCGAGTTGCATCCACTGACTGTAGAGGCCTTAGTCGCAGCTGTAAATAAAGCCCAGATGGATTTAAAGCATGCTACGGATCTTTCTGAAGTCTGGGACATGCTGATGGATTATCAGATTATCCAGTTTGAATGTTCAGCTTCTCGACACGTTTATGACTTCCATAAGATTCAGAATATTATTCGTAACCTTGCAGGTGAAAGTGTTGAGCCTCAATTCACCGATTTTATCTGGCTATTAGAGCAGATGGAAAAATGGGAAAATATTGATCTGTCCGCAGATGATCAGCAACAGATTGCCCAATCCTGTATTTATCAGCAAGAATCCACGACTGTATAAATTATAAATTTATAAACTTCCATAAAAAAAGACCCAGAATCGTTCTGGGTCTTTTTATTTACTGCTGATATTTAGCTGAGCGCTTGCTGCAAATCCAGTTGCATGAATTTTTGTAAGGACAATTTTCCAGCGATAATCTGATTGATGAATTGTGACATTTCATCATACAAGGTCTCATATAGCTGCGGCTCTAATGCCATATGTCTTAACTGGATTTGTAAATGCATCAACAGTTCCTGCTGCTCGCATTCACCCTGTTCCAGAGCATAGATATAACCTAACACTGCGCCTTTTAAAACCACATCAAACGGTAAACTATATTTAAGCAAGGTCGATAATGAACCCATAACCCGTTCATTGTGTTTCAGCTTTCTTAAGGGTTCACGCCCTACACGTGCACATGGGTCCTGATAAGCATAGGCACAGGATTCAGTAAAACTTTGTGCCAGACGTTCCAGATCTGAAGCATGCTTAGGAATCTGGTAACAGAGACCATGCTTCACCTGCGCTAAGGCCTGCTGCATGAATTTTCTGACCGCATGATCTGACATGGCCACGCCAATGGTCTGATGACCGCGCAGGCTGGCATACCAGGCCATCATCGCATGCACACCATTCCATAAGCGGTTTTTAATCAGCTGGATATTGGCAATATCATCTACCAGAATCATTTGGCGCATTTTAGCCAATAATGGACTGTTATTTTCCACATAGATTGGCATATCCGTTTCGGCATTAAACAGAATCAGATCCATTGACTGCAGAATATGACTCGGCTGGAAATTACGGCGCAGGTCTTCAATATACAACCCGGCCTGATGTTCCTGCTCTGCATTCAGGGCTGTAGAATCATCCAGATCCACTACGGACAGATCTTCATCCAGCTGATACTGCTTGAACATGTTGTATTTGATGCGCAGCTGACGGTACAGTTTCTGGTCGGACAGTTTGGATACCATACGGTTCACCACTGTGTCACAGAAATAATGCTGATCCATAATGTGCTGCGCTGTCTGTTCATCCGTAATCTGTTTCAGACGGCTCAGAATCTGCTGCATCACCAGCTGTTTGGCCCCGATTTTATTCAGGATAATTAACAGCGTCAGCGGCTGTTCCTGTTGCCCATAAGCCAAGTATCGCGCATATAAACCCTGTGCAATTACCTCTGCTTCAGAAACCAGAGCTTCCTCAGGGACACAGACTGCCACCAGACAGGATTCAATATACATGTTCTGCATTTGCTCCAGATCATGCGCATCAATCACACTCATATTTTCAATACGCTGGTCAAAAGAGTTCTGACCGTAACGAATGCAATAGGTGCCAAACGCATTTACGGCAGATTGATAGAGTGGATTACGCGTTGAGGCAATAATTTTACGTGGACGCGTATAACCATCCCAGTGTGATAACACCTGAGCCAAATAACCACCGCCAATTGCACCGAAGCCGTGAATCCCAACTGTTAACTGATTCAGCGTTTGCGGAAATGCCGTCTCAAGTTCTGGCATTTCCAGAACCGGAACAAACTGGTTCAGATCTGTCAGAAAATCCTCCATCGTTTCATAATAATACTGGGCTTGTGCCAGCATCGATTCATTCGGCGTTTTAATATCTTTAAAAAGTACCGTCATACCACCTGCATCATAGGCAGATCGCAGACCATTTTCAGAATCTTCAAACATCAGGCATTGAGTCGGACTTAAATTGATTTTTTCGGCTGCGCTGATAAAAATTTCTGGATGAGGTTTCCCCTGTTTAATCTCATCGCCACACACTAGCACATCAAAAAATTTATAGACATTGGCATTGATCAGATATTCTTCTGCGATCGCGCGTCGACTCGAAGTCGCCACAGCCATTTTTAGGCCTGCCTTGCGTAGGCGTTCCAGTACCTGTAATAAACCTTTTTTAATTGGAACACCATAATTGCGTACATGTTCTAGTTCCAGTACATCAGCACGCTGGCGGATCTCGGCATAAGGAACATCTTGTCCATAACGCTCTTTGGCCAGCTGCTCGGCACTACGGGCACTTAAGCCCAAGCACTGCATTAAATAGTTTTCAGAAAATTCGACGCCGATCAGCTCACGCGAAGCTTGTTGCAAGGTTTGAAAGCGCAAACGTTCAGTATCAAACATGGTTCCATCCATATCGAAAATTGCGCCGTGTACGATTTGATTTTTAAATTCTAGCATTGCTCCCCTTTTATAATTCAATGAGTTAAGAAGTGGACAATACCTTAAGGAAAATAAGAGATTAAATAAACCGTTGTAAAGATATGAAATAGTTCTGACTATAAATTGATCAATAAAGACTAAATTAAATAGTTTTAGGTTTTCTTATATAACCGTTAGGTAACAAAAAGTAACTAGCGAGTTGTTTCTTATAAAGAATAAATATTCAAATTAGGATGTGTAGATAAATGCAAATGCTGTGCCAATTTAGTATTACGATTTTTATTATTAGTAATACTTAAAATGCTCAAAATAAGTTCATTTTAGTAATTCACTGATAAATACAGTCTGGATGTGCACCCAAACTGGACTTTTTATCTCTTTCTAAAAACGGGATAATGGCGGCGAAAGAAAAATGGGGGTGACATGTTTAAAGATAAAAAGCTGGTGTGTTTTGACCTAGATGGAACCTTAATTGATTCAGTGGGGATCTGGAACCAGGTCGATGCTGCCCTGATTCTGGAATTATCGGGGATCGAAGTCGGTCTGGATCAGATTCAGCAACAGCGTGACCTGCAACTGAAAGCCTTTAGACATATGCCCGATCCTTATCTGGAATATTGTGGCTATTTAAAAGAGCTATATGGTTTTGAACCCAGCAAGGAAGAGGTTAAAAACCGTCGTTATCATATTTCACGGCATTTTCTGGATCATGTGATTGAACTCAAACCGCAAGCTGAGCTACTGATTCAAGCCCTAAAACAGCAAGGGATACAATTGGCACTCACGACTACCACCAGCTTGTTCAATGTGCAGCGTTATCAGGACAATAACCAGAAGATTAATCAGAAAATCAGTTTTGATGATGATTTTGCGATTATTTTGACTCGTGAAAATGTCGAGAATATCAAACCGCATCCAGAAGTGTATTTAAATGCGCTCCAGCATTTTGAAATTGAGGCTAAAGATTGCCTGATTGTTGAAGACTCTTTAATTGGGGTGGAAGCTGCCAACAATGCGGGAATTGATGTCGTTGCAATTTACGACCAGTATTCTGCGCATGAAATAGATCTGATCAAAGCCAAGGCAGATTATTTTGTAGAAGATTTTGCTGGTCTCATAAAATTGGTGAACTAAAAAAATGCCATGAATCCTCCCTGATCATGGCATTTTTCGTGTTATCTCTGAATTGATTAGATTAGAGCATTATTTGGCTTTTTTATAGACGGAGCCTGAACCGACCAGATTGCCAGTTTTTTCGTCAATTGCGAAATCAACGACACCTGTACCTGAATTAATCTGAAGCAGACCATTATCAGCGACTGAAGCTGGCATCGGATTTTTCTTGTCAGTTTTGCCGCTTTCTTTGTCTTTAATAGTATTGGTAATGAAATAGTTTTCACCATTTTTGGAAATCACCAGGATATTTTCCAATTTTGGATTTTCCAGTGTATTTTTCCAGTTCCCCTGATAATCTGGTGCTGGAGTTTCCGGGGTATTACACGCGGTTAACAGCAATAAAAGTGAGATGCCTGAAAAATATTTAAGATATTTCAAAACTGAGACCTTGAATGATAGAACGCGGCCATTATAAAAAGAACCTCCTTGAGGTAAACGCTTAGCTTGTAGGCGAAGCGTTTCAGCGGTAGTAAATCTGTCCCGCCTTCGTCATTTTTTGAAAATCATCTTCATATTTCATTCATAAATTCGTGTGAACTGACCACTTTTTAACAGATAAAAAAATCCTCAATAGACCATCCAAATCTATTGAGGAGTACCAAACTGGATAATAGAGAAACCTTAAAAAATTAATTTACAAGTTTGGATTTAAAGTAACGAAACACCGATTTAACTGCGTGAGTTTTTTCTGCAATTTGCTGATTCCATTCATTTGGCAGTGAGCATTTCGCCAGTCTGACCCATACAGTCGAGAACTGTTTCATAAAGCTGGCTTCGTTATAGTGAATCCCGTACTCAGCACATAAGGCTTTGATTTTTGGTGCTACTTCGGCATAACGGTTTGCTGGCATATCTGGGAACAGATGATGCTCAATCTGATGGCTTAAATTACCACTCAGAATATGCAACCAGTTCGCGCCACTGAAGTTGCTCGAACCACGGATCTGACGCAGATACCATTCCGCACGGGTTTCATTGTCGGTATTGTCCATTTCAAAGGTTTCTGCATCTTCAGTGAAATGTCCATTAAAGATCACCGCAGACGCCCATAGGCTACGAATCACATTGGCAACCGCATTCCCGGTAAATACTGGAATCGCATTTGGACCGGCAATCAGTGGGAAAAATACATAATCTTTTAGGACCTGACGGCGCATTTTTTTGTGTAAAGGAGCTGCTTCTTCCCAGACCTGTTTCCAGGTTTTAGTTTTATAGGCAATGACATCTTCCAGATGCAAACGCTGTACACCCACATACCATTCAAAGAACACCATCAACTGAATGGTTAAAGGAATATTCCAGATAAAACGTAGTTCCCACGGCTGAGATTCACTGACACGGATCAGACCATAACCGACATCGTGATCCATACCGACAATATTGGTATACGTGTGGTGAATATAATTATGCGTGTATTTCCAGTCATCCCCAGTGGAAATAGTATCCCAATCATAAGTCGAACCATTCAGACTCGGATCATTCATCCAGTCGAACTGGCCGTGCATCACGTTATGGCCAAGTTCCATATTTTCCACGATTTTCGAGATACCCAATAAGCCTGTTCCCGCTAACCAGACCGGCGGCAACCAGCCTGCAAACATCAGCATGCCACGGGAAGCAATCTCGCTATAACGTACAAAATTACGGATTTTATAAATATATTCTGCATCTTTTTCGCCCAAATCTTCCATTACTTCACGGCGGATAGCATCAACCTTGGCACCGAACTCTTCAACCTGTTCCGGGCTTAGAAATTGAGATTTACTGTGTTTTTTAAAATCAATTTGCATATTCATGGGAGCACCTTCTTATTCGTTTAGTAATGGTTGAAATAGCTTATAAATTAATCACCACAGGACTGACGGCCTGTGAAATACAAAGTTTGATTGGAGTATTGCTGCCGTGGTCGATCTCACCCGTCAGCATGTTTTTCACCGAACCGCTGACTTTAGTACATGAGCAAGTATTACAAATGCCCATACGGCAACCATGCGCTGGACGAAGACCCGCCTGCTCTGCACTTTCCAGCAGATTAGATTCTGCCTGGAATTCCTGCTGCGATCTTAAAAACTGTACAGGCTGTGCTTTCACTTTTTCATCCATCGCAATCTGGAAATATTCAGAATGGAAGCTGGATTTCACCGCCAGTTTATCGGCAATTTTGAGTGCAGTTTTCATCATTCCCGCTGAACCACAGGCATAGATTTCACGCTGTTCAAAGTCTGGTACCAGCTTGTTTAGCAATTGCTGGCTCAGATGTTGCTTATGCTCGACTGTATTAAAATGATGATATTTCAGATGAGGATGCATCAACGCCAAGGTTTTGATCTCGGCATGAAATGCATCATCACGGGTGAAATAGATTAGATCAATCGGATGCTGAAACTGCACGACTGCTTTTTGCAATAAGGAATAAATTGCAGTAATGCCACTGCCTGATGCCAGAAACAGAATCGGTTTAGGAGAGTTTAATAAGGTAAATTCGCCCTGTGGCTGAGACAGCTCGACCACTGCACCTAGTTGCAATAAAGTTAGGGCACGCGACACTTTACCTTGCTGCTTGACTGCAATAATCACATCACCATTTTTTAAAATGGTCACGATAGAATAATGACGTTGATGACGTACTCCATCCAGACGCAGAGTCACCGCGATATTTTGACCGGCCTGAAATGATCCGCGGTTAAAGTTATAATTTGGACGTAACTGGATTTTGAAAAAGTCTGGGCTAACCGCCTGAATATTCACGACCGATGCTTTGACTTTTTTGAGTGCCCAGGTTGGATGGATTTTTTCACCAACAAAATCAATGAAATCTTCACGAATCCAATGCGGCTTGTAGGTTGTCATACTTGTCATTTTTATCCCCTCTATTCCGCAGACAGCATTAATGTACAACTGTCTATTTATTATGTAGTCCAGAATAAAGAATTTTGAAGCTCACACCATGTCAATGTAGGTCAAATTATGTGCTTAGAAACCATAGTTGGACTTTTTGTAAGACAATCCTAGCCAGAAAGTGCTGTTAAAACTGTATGAACTGAATAAATTGCTTTTTTGGTCTGTATATTTTTAGCAAAAACATATAAAAAAACTGACCTCTATATAAGAGATCAGTTTCTGTTTTAAATATTCGGTGAGTTAAAAAGGCAAAATTTTACCTTTTAAAGAAATAGCTTAACCTACGGCCTGTTCCAGCAAGATAGAGCCATAAAGTTCACGCAGGTCTTTTTTCAGCATCTTGCCGGTTCCACTTAACGGAATAGAATCTACAAAGATCACGCGATCCGGAATTTGCCATTTAGCGACCTTGTCCGCATAGTAATCCAGCATTTCAGCTTCACTCACATGACTCTCTGGCTTTTTAATCGCAATCAGAACGGGACGCTCATCCCATTTAGGATGCTGTGCCGCAATCACGGCAGCCATGGCAATTTCAGGATGTCCCATCGCCATATTTTCAAGATCGACTGAAGAGATCCATTCACCGCCTGACTTGATCAGATCTTTGGAACGGTCACACAGCTTCATAAATCCATCTTCATTTAAGGTAGCAATATCTCCGGTATCAAACCAGCCATCTGCTGTGAGCGCAGATTCTTCTTTACCAAAATAATGATCAATGATCCAGTGCCCTTTAATTTGCAGATTACCTATGGTTTCACCGTCGCGGGCAATTTCCTGAGTTCCTTTTTCTTCATCGGTTAAGCGTAAATCAACGCCAAACGGTGGACGACCTTGAGACAAGCGAATCTGCATTTTTTCTTCATCCGCTAGATCAAGATGTTTGGTTTTTAGCTGATTGGCACTACCAAGTGGACTGGTTTCAGTCATCCCCCAAGCATGAATGGTTTCACAGTTAAACTGCTCTTTAAAGGTTTTCAGCATAGCCGGTGGACAGGCAGAACCACCGACCACATTCCGTTTCAGGCTTTCCAGTTTTGAACCACTTTGCTGGGCAGCCGCAATCAGCCCTTGCCAGATCGTTGGAACACCTAAAGCCACAGATACTTTATACGTATCAATCAGATTGACCAGACTGGCTCCATCCAGGCCCGGCCCCGGCAACACCAAAGTACAACCGACCATGGCAGCGGCATATGGGGTTCCCCAGGCATTGACATGGAACATTGGCACCACCGGCAGCATGATGTCACGCGCTGCTACATTCAGGGAATCCGGCATGATGATGGCATAACTATGCAACACTGTTGAGCGATGGCTATATAAAACCCCTTTCGGATTTCCAGTCGTACCGGAGGTATAACACAGTGAACTCGCTGTATTTTCATCCAGTTCAGGCCAGTCAAATTCTGCAGATTGCTGGGCAAGCAAATCATCATAAAACTGAACTTCCGGAATGGCTTCACAAATCGACGAATCTTCAGCATCCAGACAAATATACTGTTCTACAGTTTTTAATAACGGTTTGACGGCTTTAATTAAAGGTGCAAAGGTTTTATCAAACAGCAGTACCCGATCGGCAGCGTCATTGATAATAAATACCAGCTGTTCCGGAAATAAACGCGGGTTGATGGTGTGGCAAACCAGTCCACTTCCCGAAATGGCATACCATGATTCTAGATGTCGATGATTATTCCAGGCAATTGTCGCAACCCGATCGCCGAGTGTCAGACCGAATTGCTGTAATACATTGGCAAAACGTTTCGAGTTTTCCCGGATTTCTCCCCAATTGGTCTTTTTAATGCTGGTATCGGTATTTTTAGAAATGATCTCGGTATCGGCATGATAACGACCGGCATGTTCAATCATGCTGCTGATCAGTAAGGGCTGGAACATCATATTTCCGAGCATGCTTCACTCCTTTATCCTTGTTGTTTGTCCATCTGCTATATCGTTGTTATTTCTGTATGATGCGCTGGCGAAAAGCCTGTATTCATTTTTATCATCAAACAGTCTGAATCTAGCAAGGAAATCTGACTTTGTGAGTGTCAAATTGTGACAAAGTCATAGAGTGGATGCAGAAAAAGTAGAAAATAAAACTGGTAATGTGTGGCATAAAAAAAGCCCCAATTTAGATTGGGGCGATGATAGTGTTCAGGGAGAAGAGAATTTTAAAAGCCGCTCATCATAATTTTGTCTGCATTTACTACAAAGATAACGCCGAGGCAGAATAAACCAGTATAAAGTGCAAACCAGAGAATCATCTTCTTGAATGCTGCATCAGAAATACTGCTATCCGCATATTTTGGTGCTTTGTTGTCTTCTGAATTCATATGATCACCCATAGGTTGGTCTGGCGTTATGAGTTTTATTATCAGCAGACCTAAATCAACTGTATAGATACAATATTCATTTAAAAAAATATAACAGTTAGCCACTTATTTTTTTGATTTGTTATATTTTAATAACTTATTCATAATATAATTCTGATTATATTAGTACAGTTTAGATTTTATTTTCTTATGTTCAAATCTGAAAAGCTAGCCCAAAATATTCGCCAGATGATTGAAAATGGCGCATGGAAGGAGCATGACAAATTACCTTCATTACGGGAACAAACTGAACTGTCCGGCTATAGCCTGATGACGGTGCTTAATGCCTATCAGGTGCTTGAATCGCAAGGATTGGTCTATGCCAAAGATAAATCTGGCTACTATATTGCGGAGCGACCTCAAACCTATAACAGCAAAGAACCCGCGGTACAGATTGGCTTAAACTCCAAAGTTAAAATTAACTCTGTGGTATTTAATTATTTAAAGTCACTGCAAACTCCAAATATTGCACCTTTTGGTTCAGCTTTTCCAAATGCTGAACTGTTATATAACAGCCGGTTTATGCAGATTTTGGCGCAGCATAGCAAAAGAAAAAGCAGTTATAGCCATCAAAATCATATGCCACCGGGTAATCAGGAATTACGCCAACTGATTGCTAACCGCTATCAGTTACAAGGCATAAACTGCACTTCGGATGACATTGTCATTACTTCTGGTGCATTGGAAGCCCTTAATCTGTCTTTACAGGCTTTGACTCAACCTGGTGATTTTATCCTGCTCCAGCAAACCATTTTTTATGGTGCCTGGCAGGCGGCTGAACGTTTAGGTTTGCAGGTGATCACAATCCCTGAACATCCACAGTTTGGTTTTGACCTGGAATCATTTGAACAAGCACTTAAACAGTACCCGATAAAAGTCTGTTGGCTGATGCTGAATGCACATAATCCGATTGGCTTTACGGTAAATTCAGAGATCAAGCAAAGAATTGCGGAACTGTTGAATGAATATCAGGTATATCTGATTGAAGATGATGTCTATCAGGAACTCAATTACGGCGCTCATAAACCGGTTTCCGTGAAATATTTTGATCAGCATCAACGGGTATTGCACTGCTCTTCATTTTCTAAAACCTTGGGCATGGGTGCGCGAGTCGGCTGGGTCTTTGCTGGCCCATTTTCCGATGCGATCCAGCATTTACAGCTCATGAGTACTTTGACTGTTAGTCCACTATTACAAAATGCACTGGTCGATTTTCTGTCCCATCATCATTATGAAAAGCATTTGCGCCATTTAAGACAGCAGCTGGAAAAGTATAAGCAAAAGTTTTATCAGGAACTCAAAATGCGTTTAGATTCAGTCTGTGAAATTTATTATTATTCTAGTGGCTATTTTCTCTGGATCAAATTGCCGGAACAGCTGGATGGCCAGGTTTTATATGAACAGCTGATTCAGCACAATATTGCTATTGCACCCGCTTTGCTGTTTAAACCGGAACATACCAGCCAGAATTATATTCGCCTGAACTGTTCATTTGACTGGACTTCTGAGATAGAAAATGCTGTCAATGTGCTGGCAGAGGTGATCCTGAATCATGCAAAAAGCGTGGATTAATTCATCCACGCTTTAAGTTTCTTATGTAAATCGCTAGAGCTTAGAAACTGTAAATTGCAACGGCATTCACTCGGTTATCTTCACCTTTTGTACTGCCATTTGGTGCAGCACCCAATGCTTCACGTTCGCCATAGACATATTCAAGGCCAAAACTCAGCGGTTTTGTAGGGTTATAGAACACATTAGCCCAAGCCTGCCAAAGGTCTTTGTTCACTGCTGTTAGATTCAGACCAGGAGCAGCAAGATAGCCATTATCTTGGTCGAAATTCATATAACCATAGCCTACAGTACCACGCAATTTATCATTAAACTGCTGCGTTAGACCGACTGTAATCGAGTCGAATTCACTCTGTAGAAGATCGCCATTAGCAGCTGTAACGACACCTGGATTGGCGTAAGAGACAAAACTGCTATCCCCTTTGACATGATAATAATCTGCCTTAAGGCTGGTGCCTGGAACAAACTCGTATTTCGCGCCTACACCTACACCCCATGCAGTTTTTTCATCTTCATTCACGCGTTTTTCATTCCCCATCGCACGCGCGCTGACAGAAAGATTATCCGCAAATTTGTGGTTTAAGCGTGCTGTTAAGGCAGGTAAACGCTGTTTGATTCCCGTAATGGTCGCATCTTTCGGATCTTCTACTGCAAGCACCAGATTGGTCGCTGGACTCAAAGAACTGGTATGACGAATCTGAGGTGTCCGTTTAATTGAACCACCGGCATAAACCAGTGCGTCTACCGTCTCAGGTATATAGTCCGGAGTTGCAAAGTTTGACCAGGTTTGACCAATTAACCAGTCAGCATAGCTGATATAGGCATGGCGGATACGCAGGTTGTCAAAACCAGCTCCACCCAGGAAATCGACCTCAACCTTACCGCTTAAGGCATTATCCCCAGCACCCACGGGCGCTTTAAAATCCATCCCTAAACGGGTGGCTGAAAGCGTGGATTTAAACTCATCACTGCGTTCACCTGTGCCTTCAAGAGGTACGGCATTAATCTGGTTATACATACGTGTCGCTGCACCGCCCTCAGCCTGATAAGAGGCATCAGCACGGATATTACCGTATAGATTAAACTCGGCCCCACTGGCAATTTTCATCACAGGTTTGCTCGCAGGGGCTACTGCTGTATTTGCAGGTACCGGCGTTGTCGCTACAGGTGCAGTCACAGCAGCTGTCTGAGTCTGCTGCTGTTCAATCAAGGCGCGTAGAGCTTGAACCTCCTGACGCAACTGCTCAATTTCCTGCTGATTGGACTGAGCTGGAGTTTGTGCCTGGGTAGACAAGCTGATACCCCCTAAACTCATTGCCATCATGCTCATCAGAACCGTGCGTTTTAATGTGATTGTTTGATTATTAAATAATTGTTTCGTGTTCATCCTAAACTCACTTTTTTATTATGCGTCTCGATTCTAGCAACAGATCACCACCGCTTACGATGGCGATCTCTATCATTAGAAGTGTTTTCTTTATTAATTGATATTTAATCCATTAACTTGCTTTTTCAGCGAGAGAATCAGTATGAATCTCAGGTGTAGCAAGGGCTTGACCTTCTACAGACATTTTTAAGTTCACCAGGAAAATTGCCAGCGCAGCAATCAAACCGGGAATCGCAATTGCAAAGAAGTTCATTTGATGCGGTAAATTCATGGTGAGTAAAGCACCTGTCAATACCGGTCCAACGATCGCACCGATACGTCCGATTCCGGAAGCCCAACCCATGCCGGTAGAACGCACCGTTGATGGATAATATTGTGCCACGAAGGTATAAAGCAGAATTTGTGAACCAATGGTTGCTGCACCGGCCACTGCAATCAAGCTGTAAAGCACGAATTGCGGACTGTTATAACCGAGCAGGATTAAAGAAGCTGCCCCGCAAAGAAACATGATGGTCAGCACTTTTTTGATATGGAAACGGTCTGCCAGATAACCCCCACCAATAGCCCCGATCATGCCACCAATATTCAGGGCAAACAGGAAGATCATGCTGGCACCCAGTGAATATCCGGCTTGAATCATGAGTTTTGGTAACCAGCTACCCAGTGCGTAGACCATTAATAGACACATGAAAAATGCCAGCCAGAACATAAAGGTACTAAATGTGCGGCCTTGCTGAAATAATGCTTTTAAAGGTGCTTCATCGCCTTTTTGTACTTCATTCAGGACGAACTGGGTGTCAGATCCAATTACCTGGGTTGGCGAGATTTTCTGGATAATGCTTTGCGCTTGAGCAGTCTGCTGCTTATTGGTCAGATACATCAGGGATTCTGGTAAATATTTCCAGAGTATCGGCAGGAACAGTAAAGGAGTACCCGCAAGCAAGAACATGATTTTCCAGCCGAACTGTGGTACCAGCCATGCGCCAAGCAAAGCAGATGTCATGCCTCCGATGGCATAGCCACTAAACATCAAGGCAACTAATGTACTGCGAATCCTTTTTGGTGCGTATTCCGTCATCAGGGCAACAACGTTTGGCATCACGCCCCCAATTCCGAGTCCGGCAAGAAAGCGTAAAATTCCGAATTCGACAGGTGATGTTGCAAAGGCACCGATAAACGTAAAACCACTAAAGATCGCGACACAGATCATGATGGTTTTTTTACGTCCCAGTTTATCGGACAAAGTGCCGAAACTCATCGCTCCAAACATCATACCGAACAAGGCGGTGCTGGCTAACATGCCTGCCTGTACTGCACTGAGTGCCCATTCCTGCATCAGTAGCGGTAAAGCCACGCCGTAAATTACCAGGTCATAACCGTCAAAAATAATGATCAGCAAACACCAGATCAGGACGCCCCAATGAAATGGCGTGAACTTTGCTTCATCAATCAGCGTATTTATATTCACTTTATTTGTAGACATCTCCACCTCCTAATTGTGAAGTTCAATTTA
This sequence comes from Acinetobacter sp. YH12249, assembly GCF_013417475.1. Lineage (NCBI taxonomy): Bacteria > Pseudomonadati > Pseudomonadota > Gammaproteobacteria > Moraxellales > Moraxellaceae > Acinetobacter > Acinetobacter sp. YH12249. Next base: position 133,408 of record NZ_VPDX01000002.1, read on the forward strand.
TGAGATTCACAATGCAGAAGATGTGCATAAATGTCCAAAACTGAATAGGCATGCTTCTATACCTATAAAGTCTGCCTTAAAGAAAAGGCTTTATTTACTATGCCTTAATGATATTCATCCAAAAAATGAAACCTTCATTCAATATTAAAATATGGATTCGCTTTATTCCCTATAAGATCCAGACAGGTATTGATCTGAATTAAAATACAGCACGATCATATTTAATCGCTTCAAGATCATAGACCTGATAGACCGCATCAAACAGATAACGAATATATTCACTTTCATCCATATTACGAATAGCCATAAAAACCGGACTGACCGCAAATTCATCTAATAAAGGGATAAAGTTTAAATGTGCCAGACGAATATTTTGGGCACTTTCCGGCACAATACAGACGCCCTCTCCGGCAGCCACAAAACCAAGCGCCAGTTGCAATTCACTGACTGCACGGATATTTTTCGGTTCCAGCCCATACTCGGAAAATATACCGCGCACCTGGGTAGAAAAATTAGCCTTACCATTATTCGGGTATAAAAAGAGTGGCTGATCCACCAGTTCAGTCAGGTTCACGCCATCTCGATGGGAAAGAAAATGGCTGGAATGTGCTGCGACCATCAGCCTTTCTTCACGCAGTAACACCCGTTTCACTGCCGGATCTGAAATTCTCAAGCGTCCAAAACCGACATCAATCCGCCCTTCTTTAAGTGCCTGAATCTGCTCTGAAGTATTCATTTCAACCATCTCAATTTTGAGCTGGGGATGTTGCTGCTTAAATAGAAACACAATACGCGATAGCAAACCGAACAATAACGAGCCAACAAAACCAATGCTAATGGTGCGATCCGCGATACCAATCCGCTTGGTCATCGATTTGATTTCTTCCGCATTAGACAAAAGTTTAACCGCATGTTGATAGAAGAATTGACCTGCTTCTGTGGTCTTAAGCGGTCGGCTACCTCTTTCAAAGAGCTGAATATCCAGTTCCTGTTCCAGATTTTGTATCTGTCTGCTTAAAGGTGGTTGAGCAATAAACAGTTTTTCTGCCGCCTTGGTAAAACTTTGTTCTTCGACGACTGCGACGAAGTAACGCAAATGCCTGAGTTCCATATTATTGCATACCTTTAAAGTATAAAAAAATGCTAAATCGATCTTAGACCAATCAAAATTATTCTTTTAAGGTATATCAAGTCAAAACATTAAAGCAAGAATGTGAAGCGTAATTATGTATAAGTCAGTTGAAACCTTGCTGGTTCAAATACCGACGATCCGTCCTCACAAGATGGCTGTCGCAACCATGCAAACCCAGACACTGGTCCTGGTCAAAATCACCACCGAAGACGGCTATGTGGGTTGGGGCGAAGCCACCACTATTGGCGGTTTAGGCTACGGTGAAGAAAGCCCAGAAAGTGTCAAAGTGAATATTGAGACTTACTTTGCACCGCTTCTGAAAACATTATCAGGTTTGAATGTTGCACAGACATTACAAGCCATCAAAAAAAATATTAATGGTAACCGTTTTGCCAAGTGTGCCATTCAAACTGCGCTACTGGATATTCAGGCACAGCGTTTGAATCTGCCACTGAGTGAAATTTTAGGTGGACGTTTACGTGACAGCGTACCAGTACTGTGGGTCTTGGCATCTGGCAATACCGAGAAAGACATTGCCGAAGCCCAGAAAATGATTGCGGCCAAACGCCACAATATTTTCAAACTGAAAATTGGTTCACGTCCAGTGGAACAGGATGTTGAACACGTGCTTGCCATTAAACAGGCATTAGGCAAAGACATTTCGGTCCGTGTTGATGTGAACCGTGCCTGGACAGAGCTAGACGCGATTAAAGGCATTCAGTTACTCCAGGACGGCGGCATTGACCTGATTGAACAGCCATGTGCCATTGATAATCTGGATGCAATGCGACGTCTGACCCAGCGTTTTGATATCGCCATCATGGCGGATGAATCCTTGATGGGACCACAGTCTGCCTATCAGATTGCACGTCAGCATGGCTCATCAGTTTTTGCAGTCAAAGTCGCGCAATCCGGTGGCCTGATTGAAGGCTGTGAAGTTGCAAAAGTGGCGCAGCTGGCTGGTATCGACCTGTATGGCGGCACCATGCTGGAAGGTCCGGTGGGTACCATCGCCTCTGCCCATGCCTTCTCGACTTTTGAAAGTCTCACTTATGGCACCGAACTGTTTGGCCCCCTGCTACTGACTGAAGATATTTTAAAAACCCCACTCCAGTATCAAAACTTTGAACTTGAGATTCCGAAAGGATCAGGTCTGGGTATTGAGTTGGATGAAAACAAAGTTGACAACTTGCGTCGTCAATAATTCCAGGAGAGTCCCATGCTTTTCCAAGTACGAATGGACGTCAATATTCCAAAAGATATGCCCGTTGAACAGGCCAATGAAATTAAGGCAGTTGAAAAAGCTTATTCACAGGATCTGCAACGCCAGGGTAAGTGGCGTCATATCTGGCGTATCACCGGGCAGTATTCAAACATCAGTATTTTTGATGTTGAAAGCAATGAAGAGTTGCACAACCTGCTACAAGGCTTGCCGCTCTACCCGTATATGAACATCAAAGTTATGGCATTGAACCGCCATCCATCATCGATTCGGGATGATGACAAGTAATGAATAAATTCGGGAATGGAAATGAAAGAGTTTTCTTCCCCCCTTACACCTGAGGGTAATCCAAAAGGACTTGTGGCCAGCAAGATTTAGCCAGCCAAACGAATGCTAAAACATGCGCCACTAAAATATGAAAACATACTTTAGGAGCAATAGTATGAACCGCCAAGAAATTGATGCACTGGTTAAAAAAATGAATGTCGATACAGCGACAGGACCAGTTGATGGGCGTGTACAACAAGTTGTTGTACGTTTATTAGGTGATCTTTTCCAGGCTATTGAAGATCTTGATATTTCTCAGACTGAACTCTGGAAAGGTCTGGAATACTTTACTGATGCAGGTCAAGCCAATGAATTAGGCTTACTGGCTGCAGGTCTGGGTCTGGAACATTACTTAGACTTACGCGCGGATGAAGCAGATGCCAAAGCAGGCATTACTGGCGGTACACCACGTACCATCGAAGGCCCGCTGTATGTTGCAGGTGCTCCTGAGTCAGTTGGTTTTGCGCGTATGGATGACGGTTCTGAAGAGGGCAAAATTCCAACCCTGATTATTGAAGGCACAGTGACCGATACTGACGGCAACATCATTGAAGGTGCAAAAGTTGAAGTCTGGCATGCCAACAGCCTGGGCAACTACTCTTTCTTTGACAAGTCGCAATCTGACTTTAACCTGCGCCGTTCTATCTTTACCGATCAAGACGGTAAATATGTTGCCCTGACTACCATGCCGGTCGGTTATGGCTGTCCACCTGAAGGTACTACCCAGTTCGTACTGGACAAATTAGGTCGTCACGGTAACCGCCCATCTCATGTGCATTACTTCGTATCTGCACCGGGTTACCGAAAGTTAACCACACAGTTCAATATCGAAGGCGATCAATACCTGTGGGATGACTTTGCCTTCGCCACACGTGATGGGCTGGTCGCAACTGCGGTTGATGTAACTGATGAAGCTGAAATTGCAAAACGTGGTTTGAAAGGTCCTTTCAAACATATTCAATTTGATATTGAACTTGTGAAAGAAAAAGCAGACGCACCTTCTACTGAAGTTGATCGTCGCCGCGCAAGCGCTTAATGCAAAATGGATTCGGGGTGTAATCATTAGATTCATCCCGATGACTTCCCCTCCTTGGAAAGTCGGAGAACGGACATGCCTCGTATTCCTGTAATTAACACCAGTCATCTTGATCGTATTGATGAGCTTCTAGTTGACGATTTTGAATCTGGTGAATTTAAACTTCACCGGTCTGTATTCACAGACCAAGCTCTGTTTGACCTGGAGATGAAATACATCTTTGAAGGCAACTGGGTTTATCTTGCACATGAAAGCCAGATTCCAAACAATAACGACTTCTATACGACCTATATTGGTCGTCAGCCGATCATCATTGCACGTAACCGTCAAGGTGAACTGAATGCCATGATCAATGCCTGTTCGCATCGCGGTGCACAATTGTGCCGTAACAAGAAAGGCAATAAAGCAACTTATACTTGCCCATTCCATGGCTGGACATTTAATAACTCAGGTAAGTTATTAAAAGTCAAAGATCCGGCTGAAGCGGGTTATTCAGACTGCTTTAACAAAGACGGTTCGCATGACCTGAAAAAGGTTGCCCGTTTTGAAAACTATAAAGGTTTCCTGTTCGGCAGCTTGAATCCGGATGTTCCTTCTCTGGAAGAATACCTGGGCGAAGCGACCAAAATCATTGACATGATCGTGGGTCAGTCTGAGCAAGGCCTGGAAGTTTTACGTGGTTCTTCGACTTATACCTATGAAGGTAACTGGAAGTTGACTGCTGAAAACGGTGCCGATGGTTATCACGTGTCTGCAGTACACTGGAACTATGCTGCAACGACTCAGCAACGTAAAGAAAAAGAAGCTGGCGATAACATCCGTGCTATGAGCGCAGGCTCATGGGGCAAGCAAGGCGGTGGTTCTTACGGCTTTGAACACGGTCATATGCTGCTTTGGACGCAATGGGCTAACCCGGAAGACCGTCCTAACTTTGCCAAGAAAGATGAATACACTGCGCAATATGGCGAAGCTATGGCGAAGTGGATGATCGAACGTTCACGTAACTTGTGTATCTATCCAAACGTTTACTTCATGGATCAGTTCGGTTCACAAATCCGTGTCTTACGCCCGATTTCTGTCGATAAGACTGAAGTGACGATTTACTGTATCGCGCCTGTAGGCGAAGAGCCTGAAGCACGTACTCGTCGTATCCGTCAGTATGAAGATTTCTTTAATGCTTCAGGTATGGCGACACCAGACGATCTTGAAGAATTCCGAGCTTGTCAGGCAGGTTACGCAGGTATCGCGCTGGAATGGAATGACATGTGCCGTGGTTCTAAGCACTGGATCCAAGGCCCGGACGATGCAGCCAACGAAATTGGTTTAAAACCAAAACTGTCTGGTATTAAAACTGAAGATGAAGGTCTATACCTGGCTCAGCACCAGTACTGGCTAGAACTGATCAAAAAAGGCATCGCGACTGAAAAAGAAATTGCAGCATCTACTGAAGGAGAAAACGCATGAGCGACATCACTTTAGAAAATATTGCGCAGTTCCTGTATCAGGAAGCCCGCTTTTTAGATGATGAACAATGGGATGACTGGTTGACGTGTTATGCCCCTACTGCGTCTTTCTGGATGCCAGCCTGGGATGACGACGACAAACTGACTACAGATCCACAGTCTGAAATCTCGTTGATTTACTATCCAGACCGTCAAGGTTTAGAAGACCGTGTGTTCCGTATCAAGACTGAACGTTCATCTGCAACCATGCCGGATACCCGTACCAGCCATAACATCAGCAATATTGAACTTGTTGAACGTGATGGCGACAAGGTCATTGTACGTTTTAACTGGAATACCTTGAGTTTCCGTTACAAAAACAGCTACAGCTACTTCGGTATGTCACGTTATGAAATCGATTTTTCAGGCGATAAACCACAAATTTTAAGCAAATACGTGGTACTGAAAAATGATTACATCAATCAGGTTATCGACATCTATCACCTTTAAGACTGTTTTTATTACAGCCAGGTAAAACCTTTCAGCCAGATGGAAAATTGGCTGAAAGGTCCAGTTACAAAGATTTATATAGGATATTCAGCCATGTCAAACCACAATGTTGCACTCCAATTTGAAGATGGCGTTACACGTTTTATTAGTGTTGCCCAAGGCGAAACCTTGTCCGATGCAGCTTACCGTCAAAAGATCAATATCCCTCTAGATTGCCGTGACGGTGCATGTGGAACGTGCCGCGCTTTTTGTGAATCAGGTGCGTATGACATGCCTGAAGAAATGTACATTGAAGATGCACTGACACCAGAAGAAGCCGCAGAAGGTTTTATCCTGGCTTGCCAATGTAAACCGACTTCGGATGCCGTGTTCCAAATTCAGGCCTCCTCTGATGTCTGTAAAACCGAGATTCATGCATTTCAAGGTACGTTGGCCCGTGTAGAAAACCTGTCTGATTCCACCATTACTTTTGATATTCAACTCGATGATGGTCAACCAGATATCCATTTTCTGGCCGGACAATATGTCAATGTCGGTATTCCTGGAACCACTGAAACCCGTTCTTACTCATTCAGCTCCAAACCGGGTAACCGTTTAACTGGTTTTGTAGTTCGTAATGTCCCTAACGGCAAAATGTCGAGCTTCCTCAGCGCTGACGCAAAAGCCGGTGACAAAATGACCTTTACCGGTCCATTCGGCAGCTTCTATCTGCGTAATGTGACCCGGCCGGTATTGATGCTGGCAGGTGGTACCGGGATTGCCCCGTTCCTGTCTATGCTGCAAGTTCTGGAAGAAAAAGGTTCGGAACATCCAGTACGTCTGGTATTTGGTGTGACCAATGACTTTGACCTGGTCGCAATCGAAAAGCTGAATGAACTTCAGGACAAATTCCCATGGTTCGAATATCGCACAGTGGTCGCAAATCCAGAATCTACACATGAGCGTAAAGGTTATGTGACCGGTCATATCGAAAACGAATGGCTGAATGCTGGAGATGTCGACATCTACCTGTGTGGTCCGGTGCCAATGGTTGAAGCGGTTCGCAGCTGGCTGGATGCTGAAGGTGTCAAACCTGCCAGCTTCCTGTTTGAAAAATTCTCTGCCAACTAAGTTTAGAAGCCGGAGAACCTCATGAACTGTAACCCAAGATTTGAAAATAAAGTCGTGATCGTGACTGGTGCTGCGCAAGGCATCGGTCGCGGTGTCGCGATTCAGGTGGCGAGCGAAGGCGCTCAAGTCGTCATGGCTGACCTTTCCCCTTATGTGGAAGAAGTTCTGGCTGAAATTGAAGCGACTGGCGGTGATGCGATTACGGTCAAAGCCAATCTGGAAACGTTTGCCGGTGCTCAATCAGTCGTTGAAAAAGCGCTAGAAACCTATGGCCGTGTCGATGCGCTCATCAATAACGTGGGTGGTGCCATCTGGATGAAACCTTTTGAAGAATTCTCTGAAGAAGAAATCATCAAGGAAGTGAACCGCTCGCTTTTTCCAACCATGTGGTGCTGCCGTGCAGTGCTACCGCAAATGATCAAGCAGCAACATGGCACCATCGTGAGTGTGTCTTCGATTGCAACCTGTGGGATTCATCGTGCGCCGTATTCAGCATCCAAAGGTGGCGTGAATGCGCTGACCGCTTCCCTAGCTTTTGCCTATGCCAAAGATGGTATCCGCGTGAATGCTGTGGCAACAGGTGGTACCGAAGCACCGCCACGCAAGATTCCACGCAATGCCAAACCGCTGAGCGAACAGGAAGAACAATGGATGCAGGATGTGGTCGACCAGACCAAGGATCGCAGCCATATGAAACGCTATGGCACGATCCAGGAGCAAGTAAATGCCATTCTATTCCTGGCTTCCGATGAATCATCTTATATGACAGGTACCGTAGTACCGGTCGGTGGTGGAGATCAAGGCTAGTCCTGATCATCACGATTTTTGACAGGCTCATGGTTCGACGCAAGGAGGCACATTACCAATGAACACCCTGTTTCAGACATTAAAAAATGACTGGTCAATTTCAGCGACTGTTGCAGGATTTCTAGCAGTGCTGATTTCCTATTCAGGACCACTGATCATTTTTTTCCAGGCAGCGCAGCAAGCCCAGGTTTCCCCAGACATGATGATTTCATGGATTTGGGGAATTTCTATTGGTGCGGCGCTCGCAGGTATCTTTTTATCGATTAAATACAAAATACCTGTTGTCACCGCCTGGTCTGCGCCCGGAACGGCACTATTGGTCACGCTGTTTCCCGATATTTCGCTCAATGAAGCGGTTGCGGCCTATATCACCTCTGCTGTGGTGATTTTTCTCATTGGGATTACCGGTTATTTCGACAAATTGCTGTCCTGGATTCCCCAGGAAGTCGCTGCCGGAATGATGGCCGGAATTTTACTGCAGTTTGGTTTAGGACTGTTCACCGCGACCGATACCATGCCCTATATCGTCTTTGGCATGCTGGCGGTGTTTTTGCTGGCCAAGCGTTTCAGTCCACGTTATGCCATGGTCTGGGTGCTGGTTGCCGGTGTGATTTTAAGCATGCTGCTGGGCAAGATTAATCCGGTCACGGCAGATTTCAGTCTGGCAATTCCGCAATTTATTGCACCGGAATGGACTTGGAGTTCCACCCTGAATCTGGCCCTCCCGCTTATTCTGGTCAGTCTGTCGGGCCAGTTCTTACCAGGAATGGCCATTATCAAGATCAGTGGATATGACATGCCTGCCAAGCCAATTATCAGTGCAACCAGTATTGCCTCGCTCGCAGTAGCCTGTGTGGGGGGGATTACTATTGTATTGGCCTCTATTACGGCCGCATTGTGTTTAGGCAAAGACGCGCACGAGCTGAAAGAAAAGCGTTATATCGCGGGTGTGGCGAACGGGCTTTTTTATATTTTAGGCGGCCTGTTTGCCGGCAGCATTGTCATGCTGTTTAGCCTGATGCCGAAGGAATTAATTGCAGCTTTGGCAGGACTGGCCTTACTCGGAGCAATTGCCACTAACATCTCTATGGCGATGGGCAAAGAGTCGCAACGTGATGCCGCACTGATCACCTTTTTAGCAACTGCTTCCGGCATGCATTTCTTGGGGCTGAGTTCAGTCTTTTGGGGGATTTGTATTGGCCTGGTAGCACATTTTCTGCTGTCACAGAAAGACCGTAATGCTGTTCCGGTTGCAACATCAGATTCAAAACGAATTTAAAGACATCCATTAGTTTAGGGTATGTAAGGACCAGATTATGATAGATAAAAGTTCATTATCATTGAAAGAAGCACTCTCCCAGATCAAGGATGGTTCTACCATTATGATCGGCGGATTTGGGACAGCGGGTCAGCCTGCTGAACTGATTGATGGTCTGATCGAATTGGGAATCAAGGATCTTATTATTGTCAATAATAATGCTGGTAATGGCGACTATGGTCTGGCGAAACTGCTTAAAGCGGGCGCTGTGCGTAAAATTATCTGCTCTTTCCCGCGTCAGTCTGATTCCTGGGTATTTGACGAACTCTATCGTGCAGGCAAGATCGAACTGGAACTGGTGCCGCAAGGTAATCTGGCTTGCCGTATTCAGGCAGCAGGTATGGGCTTAGGTCCAATCTATACCCCAACCGGTTTTGGTACCTTGCTGGCTGAAGGCAAACCAACCTTGAACTATGAAGGCAAAGATTTTGTCCTGGAAAATCCGATTAAAGCTGACTTTGCTTTAATTAAGGCCCATCAGGGCGACCGTTGGGGCAATCTGGTCTACCGTAAATCTGCCCGTAACTTTGGCCCGATTATGGCGATGGCAGCTGATGTAACCATTGCACAGGTTTCTGAGGTGGTTGAACTGGGTGCACTGGATCCAGAGCACATCATTACCCCAGGAATTTTTGTTCAACACGTTGTTCAAGTTAAACCTGCACAGTAATCACGGATAAGGAGAAGATTCATGAGCTATAACAAACTGACCCGTGACCAGATCGCTGAACGTGTGGCACAAGACATTCCTGATGGTGCTTATGTGAACCTCGGTATTGGTTTACCAACCAAGATTTCAAGCTACCTGCCAAGCGACAAAGACGTATTCCTGCACTCTGAAAATGGCCTGCTGGCTTTCGGTCCTCCTCCTGCTGAAGAAGACCGCGATCCTGAGCTGATTAATGCCGGTAAAGAATTTGTGACCATGCTGACTGGCGGTGCTTTTTTCCATCATGGGGATTCTTTTGCGATGATGCGCGGCGGACACTTAGATATCGCAGTTTTGGGTGCTTTCCAGGTGGCTGAAAATGGTGATCTGGCCAACTGGCATACCGGTGCACCCGATGCAATTCCTGCAGTCGGTGGCGCGATGGATCTGGCCGTCGGCGCCAAGAAAGTCTTTATCACTACTGATCACGTCACTAAAAAAGGCGAACCTAAGATTGTGGCTGAACTGACTTATCCTGCGACTGGCCTGAAATGTGTGGACCGCATCTATACTGACCTGTGTGTAATTGATGTCACTCCTGAAGGCATGAAAGTCATTGAAAAAGTCGAAGGTCTGTCATTTGAAGAATTGCAGTCAATGACTGGTGCCAAACTGATTGATGCGACTCAAAACTAATTTATAAATCCTCCCTAAACCCCTCCTTTATTAAAGGAGGGACTTTCATCCTTTAAATTCAGGGAAAAACGCCTCCCTTTAGTAAAGGGAGGTTGGGAGGGATTCAAAGATTTGGAAAGTAAAAACATGAAAAACGCATATATTATCGATGCCATCCGTACCCCATTCGGCCGTTATGCCGGTGGTCTCGCGCCTGTTCGTACAGATGACTTAGGTGCAGTTCCAATTAAAGCTTTGATGGAACGCAATCCAAGCGTGAACTGGGAACAGGTCGATGACGTGATTTATGGCTGTGCCAATCAGGCCGGTGAAGACAACCGTAACGTCGGTCGTATGTCTTCATTGCTTGCAGGCCTGCCTTATCAGGTTCCGGCAACGACCGTAAACCGTCTGTGTGGTTCATCGATGGATGCCGTCGCGATTGCGGCACGTGCTATTAAAGCCGGTGAAGCGAATCTGATTGTGGCTGGTGGTGTGGAATCCATGTCACGCGCCCCTTTTGTCATGGGTAAAGCAGAAACCGCTTATGGCCGTAGCCAGAAAATTGAAGACACCACCATGGGCTGGCGTTTTATCAACCCGAAACTGAAAGAACTGTATGGCGTGGAAACCATGCCGGAAACTGCTGAAAACGTGGCAGAACAGTTCAATATTAATCGTGAAGATCAAGACAAGTTTGCCCTGACCAGCCAGCAACGTACAGCAGCAGCACAAGCCAAAGGTTTCTTTAAAAATGAAATCGTGCCCGTGGTCATTCCTCAGCGTAAAGGCGAACCAGTTGTGGTAGATACTGATGAACATCCTCGTGCTTCTACAACACTAGAAGGTTTAACTAAGTTAAAACCAGTCGTCAAAGCAGATGGTACGGTGACAGCAGGCAATGCTTCTGGCATTAACGATGGTGCAGCGGCACTCCTGATTGCATCCGATGAAGCTGTTGCTGAATATGGCCTGAAAGCACGTGCCAAGATTATTGGTTCAACGGTTGTCGGTGTAGAACCACGCATTATGGGCTTTGGTCCGACACCTGCCATTAAAAAATTGCTTGTTCAAACGGGTTTAACTCTTGAGCAAATGGATGTGATTGAGCTGAATGAAGCCTTTGCCGCACAGGCACTGGCGGTAACCCGTGACTTAGGTCTTCCGGATGATGCCGCACATGTAAACCCGAATGGTGGTGCGATTGCCCTTGGTCATCCACTTGGTGCTTCCGGTGCCCGTCTGGTGACCACGGCCTTGAACCAGCTTGAACGGACTGGCGGGAAATATGCCCTCTGCTCTATGTGCATTGGCGTAGGCCAAGGTATCGCGCTGATTATTGAACGTGTTTAAAAAATCCCTCCTAACCTCCCTTTCTTGCACAAGGCTTAAGCAGTGCTTATGCCTTGTTCAGGGAGGAACTTTTAGAAGGAAATAAAAGGAATAACAAATGCCAATATTTACATCAAATGATGCCCAGATTAATTACCAGACTTTTGGGGATGCTAGCAAACCTGCATTGGTATTTTCCAATTCACTGGGCACCAAATACAGCATGTGGCAGCCACAGATTGCGCATTTCCAGCAAGATTATTACGTAATCTGCTATGACACCCGTGGTCATGGTGGTTCGGAAGCACCGCAAGGCCCGTATAGCCTGGAGCAGTTGGGTCAGGATATAGTGAATCTTCTGGATCATTTGAACATTGCAAAAGCAGCATTCTGTGGTATTTCTATGGGTGGCTTAACCGGTCAATGGTTAGCGATTCATAAGCCAGAACGTTTTAGCCAGGTGATTGTCTGCAATACTGCAGCCAAAATTGGCCAGGAACAGGCATGGCAAGACCGTGCTGCGCTTGTCCGTGAGCAAGGTCTTGCTCCGATTGCTGCAACTGCGGCATCACGCTGGTTTACCGATCCCTTTATCCAGAGCAACCCGGCAGTCGTTGCAGAACTTTCAAACGACCTCGGAGCTGGCAGCCCAGAAGGCTATGCAAACTGCTGTGAAGCTCTGGCTAAGGCGGATTTACGTGAACAGATCAAAACGATTTCAGTGCCGGTACTGATTGTGGCCGGTCAGCAAGATCCAGTGACGACGGTTGCAGATGGACAAGCCATGCAGGCTGAAATTGCTCAAAGCCAGTTGTTTGAAATCAATGCTTCGCATATTTCCAATATTGAACAACCGGAAGCCTTTAATCAGGCCGTACAAACTTTTCTTGCTGCTTAAATTTATTCTTATAAAAAAGCCACGATATATCGTGGCTTTTCTTTTATTCGTGTATTCGTTAAGCCCAGATCACCAGCATCGCTGCAATCACCACCAGTCCCAAGCCCCAATGCTCGGCACGCGCCAGTTTTTCTTTAAAGAAATAAGCTGAAATCAGCAGACTGAACAGGATTTCGATTTGTCCCAAGGTTTTCACGATTGGCACGCTCATCATACTCATGGCGGTAAACCAGCCAAGGGAGGCCATAAAGCTACAAAAACTGACTTTAAAAGTAAGCCCCAAACGTTGCCACATGGCAACTAAGGTTTTTCGGCTAAACAGACTGAGGTAAATCAGCATACTGATGCACTGGAAACCAATCACTGAAATCAGTACCCATGAAGCACGATGCACGGTTGGTAACATCGGCAGTTCCAGACTGGCTTCACGGACCAAGAGTGAAGTAATAGCAAAGCTCAAACCGCTGCCGATTCCGATGGCTAAAGTCTTGGTAGATAGGCCGGTGAGCTGATTGCCCTTACTCAGCAGGAATACCGCATAACCACCGATCAGCACCCCAATCCAGGCGAGTACAGACAGATGATCTGACAGGAAAATTACTCCGATAATGGCTGCCAGAATCGCTTCACTTTTTGCCAGTCCAACGCCAATCGCATAATTTTTCTGTTTAAACAGCTGCACCATCAAGGCGGTTGCCAGAATCTGGCTGATACCCGCAATCAGGATATAGATCCAGTACTTCGGGGTAAAATGCACCACACTTTCTACCGGTTTGAAGTGGTATAAAGCTGCAATGTAAAGCCCGGCCAGCGGCAAGCCAAACAGGAAACGTGCCAGTGTCACGCCCCAAATATCGACAGTGGTACTGAGCTGCTTTTGAAAGGCATTTCGCCAGGCCTGCATAAATGCAGCCATTAAAGTAAAGAAAATCCAGCTGATTGCCATACCCTGATCATTAATACCGTAAAAGTGAATTAATTCTATGCCTTAGTACAATCTATGACTAATTAAAAATGAGATAATGGCTAATAGCTAAAAGTTTAATTTTCTAATTTAAAAATAATTAAAATTTATCAATTTGACAGGGATAAAATTGATTTCTCAGATTCCAACTATGCTAATAAATAAGAAAATAACTCCTGATCTTTGATTAACTTATAATAAACGGCTCTTCTATTTTAAGACACTGAAGATGTTTCATCAGAATAAACTTTTTCCATTGGAATAAAGCGAATGCCATGTTCATGAGTAAGTTCACCTGTTTCTACAAAACCAAATTTTTTATAAATATTGAAGCCATATAAACTGGATTTGACTGTAATTTTTTGATGCCCTTGATTACGAATTTTTTCTTCTAAAAAATTCCACATTTGTCGTCCATATCCCTGCCCCTGATAAGCTGGATCCAGAAAAAAGTGCATGAAGTGTGCAGGTTCCATATAGGCCACCACGCCCACAATTTTTTGATTAATTTCTCCAACAAAATAATGAATATCAGCTCGATCAAAAATGGTCTGAAGAATTTTAGGTTGAAAACGCTTGCGTCCCTCTTCACTAGAAATCAAGACATCAACAAATGGGGCAATGACGTTCGCAATTGCTAGTGTGTCCTGAACAGTGGCTTTTCTTATCTTCATCATATTTTAATACCCCAAAAGCAGAACTAAAAAATTAAAAATAATTTATTTTTCAGCATTATGTATGTTTTAAAATTGAGTAAAATATATACCAATTAGGTCTTTTGAAAAACGCGATTCAATCGATTTTTTTCAATAATTTTTGATCTCTAATTTTTTTATAGTTTGCATTATTCAGTTTTTTAAATTAGTGCTCTGTTTTTTTATTTAAGAAAAAAATACATAAATCAGTTCATCAGTTTTTACAGTTCACTCAGCTTTTCTTCTATAAACAGTCACTAAACTATAATTTAATGAATAATCGATCACACGCATTTTACAATTAATCAACATAGTGTTTTTTAAGAAATTTTTATGATGAATTTTTAAACAGGATAAAATTCCGTAATGCAATCTGAATATAAATTATAGAGTTTCAGTAATTCATTCATTTTGCAGGGAGTATCGATGAAGTATTTTGAATGTCCAGTTTGCGAACAGCAGATCTTTTTCGCCAAATTCGTATGTGATCATTGCCTTTCCCCTATCGGCTATATCGCATCCGAAAAAGAAATGACGACATTTAAAAAGCTGAATGCTCAGGAGTGGGTTCCCGTTGCCGAGAAGTATCAATATTCCCGTTATAAACCTTGTTATAACTATACCCATCATCAGGTATGTAACTGGATGATCCCCGTAGATGACGAGGAAGATTTTTGCGAATCCTGCCAGCTGACTCATGTAATTCCAAATCTGGAAAATGCCGAAAACATGATTTACTGGTATCGGCTTGAGGAAGCCAAACGCCGGTTTCTATATCTGACCCAACGTATGAACATTATGCCTCGTCCAAAACATTCGGATGATGATCCATTAGGTTTGCGTTTTGATTTTCTTCTTCCTGAAAAAGACAAGCCAGTACTTACCGGCCATGCCAATGGGGTGATTACCTTAAATGCCTTCGAGGCCGATGTGGTTTATCGGGAAACAACCCGGGTCAATATGGGTGAAAATTACAGGACATTATTAGGGCATTTTCGTCATGAAAGTGGGCATTTTTATTTTAATGTCATCCAGCATCTACATCCGGAATTACTCGATGAACTTCGCCATTATTTTGGAGATGAGCGGCAAAATTATAGTGAAGCACTAGAGAGGCACTATAATCAAGGTGCGCCTATCAACTGGCATGAAAAATATATTAGTCCCTATGCCACTGCACACCCGTGGGAAGATTGGGCTGAAACCTGGTCACATTATCTGCATATCATGGAAACACTGGAAACTGCATTTTATGCCGGTCTACGCGTGGAAGGTAATGGCCGAAATCTAGCCAGTATGGACTTTAAAGAATGCCCGATTGGTGGACAGGATTTTGAACATATCCTGGAAAACTGGGTCACCCTGACTTTTAATTTGAATGCCTTAAACCGCAGTATGGGTCTGGAAGATGCTTACCCCTTTAAGCTGACTGAAGCTGTGAAAGATAAACTGCGTTTCATTCATCGGCATATCTTGGATAAAGTCTTTAATAACCCACGTCTGATTCAGAACTAAAATATTTATCTAGTACAATAAATAAAGCCCGTGATTCACAGGCTTTATTTTGGGCTTATTTTAAGAAAGAGAACTAAGCAATTTTCATTGAACCGGTTTCTTCAAACTGGGCATGCCAGGACAAAGCTTCATTTAACAAATGCGGTGTTTGCCCACCATGCGCACAGGCGCGCTCAAAGTAATCATTCAGACTTTTACGATAATCGGGATGAGCACAAATATCGATAATCTTGCGGGCACGTTCACGTGGTGCCAATCCGCGCAGATCGGCCAAACCTTGCTCTGTTACCAGAATATCCACGTCATGGTCAGTATGATCTGTATGGCTCACCAGTGGAACCACAGACGAAATCGCACCACCTTTGGCATAGGATTTAGTCACAAAAATCGCAATATGTGCATGACGGGTAAAATCACCTGAGCCGCCAATACCATTCATCATCTTGGTGCCAGCGACATGGGTTGAATTCACATTCCCGTAAATATCAAACTCCAGTGCGGTATTGATTGCAATTATACCCAGACGGCGAATCAGCTCAGGGTTGTTGGAAAGTTCTTGCGGGCGTAAGACAATTTTATCTTTGTACTGATCAAAATTCTTCATCACCCGTGCCGCACATTCATCGCTCAGGGTCATGGAACAACCAGAAGCAAAGGTCATTTTTCCTGAATCGATAAGCTTGAAAGTACAGTCTTGCAGGACTTCAGAATACATTTCAAGATTATTGAAATTAGAATGTTCAAAACCTGCAAATACGGCATTTGCCACGGAACCTACTCCGGACTGCAGCGGCCCCAGATTTTCAGGTAATCGTCCTGCGGCGACTTCATTTTCAAAGAATTGAATTAAGTGGCTGGCAATCGCCAGTGTTTCTTCATCCGGCTCATCCATTGCGAAAGAAGTATCCGGAATCTCATTAATGACAATCGCAGCAATTTTTTCAGGTGCAACATGGATTCCGATTGTACCTATCTTGTCACTGACTTGCGTCAAAGGAATCGGACCACGGTTTGGACGGGTTTTAGGCAAATAAATATCATGTACGCCTTCTAGCACCGGATTAACTGTTGTATCAATTTCAACAATGACCCGATCTGCCATTTCGATGAAATTCGCCGAGTTTCCACAAGAACCGGTCGGAATAATCTGGCCATCTTCAGTAATGGCCGTTGCGGCAATTATAGCTACATTAATCGCCGGCAGGTTTTTATGACGGATATTGTCTGCCAGTTCAGAAAGATGTTGATCGATATACATCACTTCACCATTATTGATGGCCTGACGTAAAGAAGGATCAGCCTGATAAGGATAACGGCGGGTTATAACGTTAGCTTCATTCAGTTTCCCATCAATCCGGTTCCCCAGACTTGCACCTGTCGCCAAGGTAATATGGATCGGATGCTGCCGGGCATATTCAGCCAATGCCAAAGGCACAGTTTTCGCTTCACCGGCGCCGCCAAAACCGCTCAAACCAATTACATCACCATCTTGAATCAATTGTAGTGCTTTTTCTACAGGAACTACTTTATCTTGTAATGCGAGCAAACGAATACGCTCTAAACCGTTCATAAAAATTCTCAAAAATTAAAAATAAAGAGACACCTGCTCCTGGCGTACCAGAAGCATTGTGGTCTAATTCAAAAAATATTTAAGTTTGCTACTTTAAGCATATGATCATGCAATTATGAAAAGACTTAAATTAGTTCTACTGCAATCGCTGTTGCTTCCCCACCGCCAATACATAGTGCTGCAATGCCTTTCTTGCCACCAGTACGCTTTAAGGCATGAATCAAGCTCACAATAATTCGGGAACCGGAAGAACCTAGGGGATGACCAAGCGCACATGCCCCACCATTAACGTTCACTTTTGCTGGATCAAGTTTAAAAGCATCTATTGCTAACATGGTTACCATGGCAAAAGCTTCATTAATTTCCCAAAGGTCTACGTCCTGAGCATCCCAACCCGTTTTTTGCAAGACTTTTTCAATCGCGCCCACTGGTGCAATCGTGAATTCTGATGGATGCTGCGAATGGCTGGCATAGGCCACAATATTAGCCAGCGGCTTTAAGTTGCGCTGCGCGGCAATTTCACTCGAGGTAATCACCAGTGCCGAAGCACCATCAGAAATGGAGCTGGCATTTGCCGCAGTAATTGTTCCATCCTTTTTGAAAGCTGGACGTAAGGTTGGAATTTTGTCAGCCTTGGCATTTAAAGGCTGTTCATCCTGTTCTACCACGACATCGCCTTTACGGCTACTGACAGTGACCGGTACGATTTCATCTTTAAAGAAACCTTGCTGCACCGCTGTCACGGCTTTATTTAATGAGCCAATCGCATAGGCATCCTGCTGCTCACGGGTATAGCCCTTTTTATCTGCCATTTCCTGAGCAAGGATTCCCATCGACAGACCTGTTTCCGCATCTTCCAGACCTTCCTGGAACATGTGATCAGTCACTTTGCCATGCCCCATACGGAAACCGGCCCGTGCCTTGTCCATTAAATAGGGTGCGTTTGACATCGATTCCATACCACCTGCAACCACAATCTCTGCTGAACCGGCCTTGATTGCGTCTGCTGCTTGCATCACCGCCTTCATGCCTGAACCACAAATTTTATTAATCGTGGTCGCCCCGGTGGAATCCGGTAGACCCGCCTGACGCATGGCCTGACGTGCCGGACCCTGTTTTAAACCGGCAGGAAGAACGCAGCCCATAATCACTTCATCAATATCATTGGCTGCCAGACCTGCACGCGCTACCGCTTCCTTGATCGCTACAGCACCCAAATCTGGTGCCGTACAGCTTGAAAGTGAGCCTTGAAAACCGCCCATTGCGGTACGTACAGCTTCTACAATTACAATCATTCTAATCTCATCCTTTAACATCATTGTTATCAACACTGCAAAGTAATAGCTCTACAGTGTTCGTCCTTCGCAATATTTGCGGGTTTAGGCCTGTGCAGTGAAATATTCTTCTGGCAATTGCATCACCAGCTCCGCACCTGCCTGAATACGTTGAATTCTCGCACTCAAATCCGGGAGTACTTTAGCAATATAGTAATTTGCCAGTACCAGCTTGTTTTTGAAATAGCTTTCTTCTTTGGTAGCCGCCGCTTTACTGATACGCGCATACATATAGACGAAGCTCAACAAACCTACCGCATGCAGATAATCAACAGCAATGGAGTTGGCGAAATCAGGATTCTGCTGAGACTGCTCAACAATAAAATTGGTAATATCTTCCAGTTGCTGACAGGTATCTAAGGTTGCCTTTTTAATCGTTAAGGCATCATCTAGACTTTGGGCAAATTCACGGATTTCTGCAATATACTCTGCAATATATGCACCTTTACATTTCGTAGTTTTACGGCCAATCAGGTCAATTGCCTGCACCCCATTGGTCCCCTCATAGATCTGTGAAATGCGCAGGTCACGGATACATTGTTCCATGCCCCATTCACGGATATAGCCATGACCACCGAAGCACATTTGTGCTTCAAGTGCAGCATCCAGTGCTTTATCGGTGAGGTAAGCTTTGGCAATAGGCGTTAATAAAGCCACACGATCAGTTGCTTTACGTACCGCCTCAGGGTCGGTGGAGTATTTGGTAATATCCAGCTGCTGGCCGACATAGACTGCGAAAGCACGAGAAGCTTCATTATTGGCACGCACATTCAGCAACATACGGCGTACATCGCCATGGACCAGAATTGAATCGGCTGGTTTTTCTGGTGATTTAGCACCGGTTGATGCACGGCCCTGTAAACGGTCGGTCGCATATTGTGCGGCATTCTGATAAGCAAATTCTGCCGCGCCAATGCCTTGAATCCCCATCGACAAACGTTCGTAGTTCATCATCACGAACATGCCCGCCAGACCTTCATTTTCATTACCCACCATATAGCCTTTGGCACCATCAAAGTTCATGACACAGGTTGCTGAGCCTTTGATGCCCATCTTATGTTCGATCGAACCGGCAGCGACCGCATTGCGCTCACCGAGTGAACCATCGGCATTAACCAGGAATTTTGGGACAATAAACAGAGAAATACCGCGTGAACCTGCTGGCGCGTTCGGTGTTTTGGCCAGTACCAGGTGAATGATATTTTCACTCAGATCATGCTCACCGCTAGTAATGAAGATTTTGGTCCCAGTAATGTTATATGAACCATCTTCGTTTGGTTCAGCCTTGGTTTTGATAATGCCCAGATCTGTCCCTGAATGCGGCTCAGTTAAACACATCGTGCCTGACCATTCACCCGTATAGAATTTTGGCAGATAGGTTTCTTTCTGTTCCTGCGAAGCACGGTCATTGATCGCCATGCCAGCCCCCACGGTTAACAGCGGGTAAAGCATGAAAGAGGGATTGGTACTCCAGATCATTTCGTCTGCAAGTACAGTCAGCATTTTTGGCATGCCCTGACCGCCCCATTCTTCAGGCGCGCCCAGCCCCACCCAGCCACCTTCGGCAAACTGTTTGAAAGCTTCTTTAAAGCCTGCAGGTGTTTTGACTTCACCATTACTAAACTGAGCACCACCTTCTTCATCTGCAGGGCGGTTCAGATCAAGAATCACATTCTTGGAAAACTTGGCCATCTCCTCCAGAATTGCATTTGCAGTTGCCATATCTAAATGTGCAAGATTTTCATTATCTTGCCAAAATTGTTCGGCCTGAAACACATCATTTAAAATAAATTCCATGTCTTTTAGCGGCGCATTATAAATAGGCATTTTCATATTCCTTCACTGGTGATACTCAATTCTGTTACTGAGTATTTTTTCATTATGGATTCGAGAAAATATTTTGAGGATTTTTGCTCGAATCCATGCATGTCATTCAAAAATCATCATATCGAATTAATCTGGCGATGAATTCATTGACATAAATTAGCGATATAAAATTTAAAATCAAAAACTTTATACCTCTGGTATTTACTGAATCATTAAAACTTAAATCCATTGATGAATGAAAAATTTAAGCTGTTAAAATGACTCTGGCTTCACTTCGCTAAACCTTGTCTGGTCTGGGTTTAAAACGAAAATATGATTCAGCTTTATGCCCTAAAACCATAAATCAAATATATTGAAAATGGAATTTTATTTAGCAAAGTTGATCTCAAGGGTTCAATTTTCTTGACAATATTTTTAGCGCAGCTGTATATGACTTTTTTCTACAAGAAATGTTGAATAAATATACAAATTTAGATAAATATCACGACCTTAGTTTTATAGCTATACATGTGAAAATAGCATATTCTTAGTAGGTTCCTTTTCGAAAATGATGAGTCAAGAAGATGACGACTGTAAGACAGCAGAACTTCCTTCTTCGTAAAGAGAAGATCCTGAGCATGGCGGAAAGTCTACTGCTTGATAATAATCAGGACATCACCTTGAGTGAACTTGCTGAAGAACTGGACATCGCCAAAGGAACCATCTACAAGCATTTTAAAAGCAAGAACCAGTTATATTTAGAACTCATCATTCTGAATGAAAAAAGAATTCTGGCAATTTCCGATAAATATAATAACGATATTAAAAATTATGTTTCGCAATATATGCTTTATCACATGCTCAATTCAAACCGGACTATTTTGCTGCATGTTATTGAAGAGCGTTTAACCAATAATGAAAAAAACCTGAAAGAGTTATTTCAGGAACTCTATCGTATTCGTGAAGAACGGATTATCCGCATTAAAGATATGACCCATGATTATCTGGTATCTTTAGACAGTGCCATGTCAATCCGGGATTATTTATCTTATATCTGGACGGTCACTTACGGCGCTTCACTATTATTAAATTCGACCAGTTATCAAAAAGCGATTGGTTCGCGTGAACGCTTGATTAAACTGTATATTAATCAGGCATTAATGACGCCAGATAAAATATCGGCAGTTTCATAAAAAATGCCTAATCATGATTAGGCATTTTAAAATTATTTTTTAAATGGCAAATATCAAGCCATAGTTTCAGGCGGAAAGCCATCTTCAGTTAATGCCGCGATAATCTCAGATTCGCTTGCACTCGATTCAACTTCCACCATTTTGCTGACTACATCAACATTGACTTTAGCATTTTCATCCAGCTCCTGAATGGTTGCAGTCACACTACGTGCACAACCACCACAAGTCATATTTTCAATACGGAATTTCATCTTGATCTCCCTTTGATCAGTTTAAATTTGGGTTAAGCGAATTTTAATTCAAGGCTATTGATCTGCTTTGATAGCCGTATGTGCAGTTTTCCCATGTGACACACCCTGCTCAATCTGTTTCAGAATCTGACAGTCAGATTGCTCATCTCCAGCACACTGTGCAACCGATTGCTGCAAAATTTTCATCATGTTTTGCATGTCCGCAATTTTCTGTTGCAGTAACTCGATATGCTTTTGCGCCAACTGTTTGACATCACTGCTGTGTCTGGCATCGTTCAGCCACAGGCCGAGCAATTCTTTCATCTGTTCAGAAGAAAAACCCAGTTCACGCGCATGCTGAATAAAACTTAAAGTCTTGATGTCATCGTCACTATAGATACGATAACCCGAATCGCTACGTTTAGGATTGGGTAATAAACCGATATCTTCATAATAACGGATCATTTTGGCCGAGATCCCGGAGCATTTTGCGGCCTGTCCAATATTCATTACACTGCCTCCTTCAACTGGATCGGCTGATAAGTCTTTAAACGAAGCGCATTGCTGACCACAAAAACTGAGGATAATGCCATCGCGCCTGCTGCAAACATCGGTGATAACAAAATACCGAAGAATGGATATAGTAGACCTGCAGCAATCGGAATTAAGGCAATATTATAAACAAAGGCCCAGAACAGGTTCTGTTTGATATTACGCATGGTCGCCTGACTCAGGCCAATACCGGTGGCCACATGCTGTAAATTTCCAGACATCAGCACCACGTCTGCTGCTTCAATCGCCACATCCGTACCAGTTCCTATTGCCATCCCGACATCGGCCTGAGCCAAGGCAGGTGCATCATTAATACCGTCACCGACAAAAGTGACGATGCCATGTTGCTGTTGGAGTTGGCGTACCGCATCGACTTTTTCATTTGGCAGAACTTCAGCAATGACATGGTCAATCTTCAGCTGTCTAGCAATGGCCTGTGCAGTATGCTGGTTATCACCGGTAATCATAGCGATCTTTAAGCCTTGATCATGTAAGGCC
Source organism: Acinetobacter sp. YH12249 (assembly GCF_013417475.1). Taxonomy (NCBI): domain Bacteria; kingdom Pseudomonadati; phylum Pseudomonadota; class Gammaproteobacteria; order Moraxellales; family Moraxellaceae; genus Acinetobacter; species Acinetobacter sp. YH12249. The sequence goes on from NZ_VPDX01000002.1 coordinate 156,223, forward strand.
TGAATCGCACTATATGTTGTGACTTTAATCGGATCAGCCACAGCAATAATGGCAGCCAACTGCTGATCTATAGCGACATATAAAGGCGTGCGTCCCTGTTCGCCCAACTGTTGTGCCTTCTCTTTAAAAATATCGACACTTAAACCCAATTGCTGCATCAGGCGTTCAGCGCCAATATGAATTTGCTGACCTAAAACTTGAGCTTTCACGCCTGCACCGGTGATTGAATCAAAATCACTGACTTCAGGTAGTTGCAACTGTTGTGCTTTCGCAGCTTCCACAATTGCATGGGCAATGGGATGTTCAGACTTGGCTTCCACTGCTGCGACCATTTGCAATACTATTTGCTGCTCAAAACCAGATGTCATTGCAAAATCGGTTAGGGCTGGTTTCCCTTCAGTTAAGGTTCCGGTTTTATCCACCGCCACAACTCTGGTTTGCTGCAAGAGTTGCAATGCTTCGCCTTTACGGAACAAGATACCCAGCTCTGCTGCCCGGCCGGTGCCGACCATAATAGATGTTGGCGTAGCCAGGCCCATTGCACATGGACAGGCAATGATCAGTACAGCAACAGCATTGACCAGTGCATAAGTCAGATTCGGTTCAGGACCCAACAGGAACCAGACGATAAAGGTCAAAGTCGCGAGAAGCATCACAGCCGGCACAAACCATAAGGTCACTTTATCGACAGCTGCCTGAATCGGAAGCTTTGCGCCTTGTGCCTGTTCCACCATATGAATGATCTGAGCCAGGACGGAATCTTGACCGACCGCAGTCGCCTTGATCTGCAAAGTGCCATTCTGATTCACCGTTCCGCCAATTACCCGATCCCCAGCGTTTTTAGCCACGGCTAAAGGTTCACCACTGATCATCGCTTCATCGATATAACTTTGACCAGAAACGACTTCACCATCAACTGCGACTTTTTCACCCGGGCGAATCTCGATTAGCATGCCCTGCTGTACATCAGCAATCGCCAGATCAACCCAGGTTCCATTTTGTTGTACTCGGGCAGTTTTTGGCTGCAAGCCAACCAGATATTGAATCGCTTCAGAGGTTTTACCTTTGGCTCTGGCTTCCAGATAACGCCCCAGTAAGATCAAAGCAACAATCACCGCTGCTGCTTCGAAATACACATGCACAGTGCTTTGCGGCAATAATTGCGGAAAGAAGGTGGAAATACAGGAAAATCCATAAGCGGCTATTGTTCCCACGGCAACCAGAGAATTCATATCGGGGGCCAGTCGGAATAATGCCGGAATTCCATGCTGATAAAACCGCCGTCCTGGTATCAGCAAAACCAGAGTCGTCAGTACAAACTGGATATACCAGCTGTTTTGGGTACCTAGCGTATGTGCAATCCAGTGATGAAAAGCCGGAATCAGGTGTGAACCCATTTCCAGAATAAACACCTGAACAGCTAAAATTAGGGCCAACCATAAGTCACGTTTTAGCTGTTCAGTTTCAGCGGTTTTCTTTTCCTGAAAAATCGTTTGAGCATCGGTAGCCTGTGTATCTAATTTTTCATGGGCGTTATATCCAGCTTTTTTGACAGCAGCAATTAAAGCTGGAAGCTGACTACGCGGCGCCTTGACCCAAGCTGCTTCAGTGGCGAGATTGACGTGTGCTTCACTTACCTGATCGACTTTTAATAAAGCCTTTTCTACACGTGCCACACAGGAGGCACAGGTCATGCCTTCTATGGCAAGTTCAATCCGGTCAGTCTGAATATCAAAACCGGCTTTTTGTACTGCCTGAGTTAGTTTAAATAATGGCACAGAATTAATCGCACTCACATGCGCCTTTTCAGTGGCCAGATTGACCTGTGCATCCAGCACACCCTCTACTTTTTTGAGTGCTTTTTCCACGCGAGCCACACAGGATGCACAGGTCATGCCTTCAATATTCAAATCAAACTGTTGCGTCGGCACATCGAAACCGGATTTTTCAATTGCTTGAACCAGCGCAGCGGCAGCAATCGGCTGCTGGCTTTTAATAAAAGCTTTTTCAGTCGACAGGTTGACAGATGCCTCGACCACGCCTTCAATTTTTTTTAAGGCTTTTTCCACCCGAGCTACACAGGAGGCACAGGTCATTCCTGAAATCTGTACCTGCTGTTCGTACAACTGTGTGGTTGCTGGTATATTCATTCTGCGCTCTCCATTCACCCATTCACTGCCTATGCTATAGCTTAAACATTACCATAATTGGAAGGTCAAGCTTCTGGTTTAAATTCTTGATCTTTCATTATATGAAGGCATAACGCCTAATAAAAAAGCCCGAAGATGACTTCAGGCTTTTTGAGATTTAAAGAAATTGCTTGGTTAATAGTTTACTCAGCCGAAATATCTTCAAAAAGAATTGAAGATAAATAGCGTTCACCACCATCTGGCAGAATCACTACGATATTTTTTCCTGCATTTTCAGGACGAGCTGCCAGTTGCGCAGCTGCAGCCATTGCAGCACCACTTGAAATACCCACCAAGATGCCTTCTTGAGTCGCAGTTTTACGTGCCCATTCCACTGCATCGCTACTGGTAATGGCAATCACTTCATCTACCAGATCCAGATCCAGGTTCTTTGGAATAAAGTTCGCGCCAATACCCTGAATTTTATGTGGTCCTGGAGTGAGTGTCTCACCACGTTTTGCCTGACCAATAATGGCAGATTCAGCAGGCTCTACAGCAACTGAATAAATCGGCTTGTTTTTCACTTTTTCAAAAAAGCGTGAAATACCGGTAATCGTACCGCCTGTACCGACACCCGCTACCAGAATATCGACATTACCTGCAGTCGCTTCCCAGATTTCAGGACCGGTCGTCTCTTCATGGATTTTTGGGTTAGCTGGATTTTCAAACTGTTGTGGCAGGTAATACAGTTCAGGATTTTCATTCACCAGACGTTGTGCTTCTTCCACCGCGCCTTTCATGCCTTTGGCTGGATCTGTCAGTACTAAATTAGCGCCTAATGCTTTCACCACTTTACGGCGTTCAATACTCATGCTGGATGGCATGGTTAAGGTAATATCATAGCCTTTAGCCGCTGCTACAAATGCCAGCGCAATACCGGTATTACCACTGGTTGGCTCAACAATGTGCATGCCCGGCTTCAATTTACCTGACTTTTCTGCATCAGCAATCAAGGCTGCGCCAATACGGCATTTCACCGAAAATGCCGGGTTACGGCTTTCAATTTTCGCAAGTACAGTCGCTCCGCCAGAAATGGCACGATTGATACGAACTAGAGGGGTATTACCAATTGCCTCTGCATTATTGCTATAAACCGCTATACCTAAATTGGCAGGTGTTGGAAAAGCTGAATCTGTAGTCATTAGAATATCCTTGATGTTATTCGCCAAGATGTATTTACATGATACAAGCATTTTCCGGCTTTGTAGATGCCTGAAACAAGATGGGATCACGATAGCAGTTTGAAATGAAACATCTTCTTCACAAAAAACCGGAACACGATAAAATTATCTTATATTTTAATTAGTAAATTATAACTATTCTTGATAACACAATTCATTAAAAACCATAGTAATTCACGCTTTTTATCCATCAATTCACGCTATTCGAGTCGTATAATTCGCGGGCTGTAATTGTATAAATGGACATAGTAAATGAAAACCGATCTTGAAATTGCCGCGATGCGGGATTCAGCTCAACAGGTTGTCGGTATTTTAAAGTTAATGGCCAATACGGACCGACTGCTCATTTTATGTCATCTCTCCCAAAATGAACTGAATGTCTCTCAAATTGAAGAGATTACCGAGATCAGACAGCCAACACTGTCTCAGCAGCTCATGATTTTGCGTAAAAGCGATGCGGTAAATACCCGTCGAGACGGCAAACAGATCTATTATTCGATCAAAGACCAGAACCTGATAGAAATGTTAAACAAGCTTTATCAAATCTACTGTGTAAATCAAGCAGTCGCTTAAAGCTGCTATTTGCCTCATTCGTCCTGTTTTATTTTAAAGCGATCTGCCTGATTTAAATTTTCTCTACTGAGAGTTTTAAGTCTTTTGCCTTGATCCTTTGTCCCCTCATTCATTTTTTAAAATGTGAATGATCACCTATTTATATCCTAAGACTTCTTAGCAGAATTTGTGCATAATATATCTATATTTGTGATTTAGACCTGTATATGCCAAATTTTAAGTCTAGACTGCTCAATAGACTCCCTGCCTGGTCATGGTTAAGTCAGTACAGTCCGGTGAAATTGAAATCGGATGTACTGGCTGCTCTGATTGTCGTTGCGATGCTGGTACCCCAAGGGATGGCCTATGCCATGCTGGCAGGTTTGCCACCGATTATGGGACTCTATGCCAGTATTCTACCAATGATCATTTATGCCTTATTGGGCGGCAGTACGACTTTATCGATTGGACCGGTAGCCATCATTTCCATGATGACCTTTGCCACACTGAATCCATTATTTGAAGTGGGTTCTCCGGTCTATATTGAAGCGGCAACTTTATTGGCATTGATGGTCGGCATTATTTCCTTGCTTTTAGGTGTATTCCGTTTCGGCTTTTTGATTCAGTTGATCAGCCATCCGGTCATTCAGAGTTTTATTATTGCTTCGGCTCTATTGATTGCTTTTGGTCAGTTCAAGTTTTTGGTGGATTTGCCTTTAAAAGCCAATAATATTCCTGAGCTGGTGAAAAGCCTGATTGAATATTTGCCACTTTTGCATCTTCCGAGTCTGATCTTTGGCCTGCTTTCTATCGGTTTACTGGTTTATCTGCCGAAACTATTAAAATCTCAAGCGGTACAAAGCCGGATCGGTTCGACTGATTTTCTGGTTCGGGCAGTTCCACTGATTCTGGTTTTTCTCGGTATTGCAGCCGTTCTGTTTTTGGATTTAAAAGTTCAGGGAATTAAAACCGTCGGAGAAATTCCTTCAGGCTTTCCGCCTTTGTCTTTCCCGCACTGGAACTGGGAACTGGTAATGACCTTATTACCGGGTGCCAGCATGATTGCCATGATCAGCTTTGTGGAATCCCTCTCTATTGCTCAGGCAACGGCGCTACAGCAGCGTAGCAATTTAAATAGCAATCAGGAACTGATTGCGCTCGGTGTAGCCAATATCAGTGCTGGAATCAGTTCTGCCTTTCCAGTAACCGGTAGTCTGTCACGTACTGTGGTTAATGCTGACGCTGGCGCCAAAACACCTTTGGCTGGCGTATTGTCTTCTTTATTGATTGTCGTGGTTAGTCTGTTCTTTACCAGCTTCTTTGAGGATCTGCCGCTGACCATTCTGGCTGCAACCATTATTGTGTCTATCTGGAAACTGGTTAACTTCCAGCCTTTTGTCGATGCATGGCGTTATTCCAAAGCTGACGGCATTGCCATGTGGATTACTTTTTTTGGTGTCGTCTTACTGGATATCACCACTGGCCTGATCGTTGGGATTATTTCGACCTTTATTCTTATGCTATGGCGCATCAGCCGTCCTCATATAGCTGTCGTTGGTCTGGTTGAAGGCACCCAGCATTTTAGAAATATCCAGCGTCACCAAGTGATGACCTCTGATCGGGTTCTGTCTCTGCGTATTGATGAAAATTTAAGTTTTTTAAATGCGCATACTCTTAAAGGTTATCTGATTAATCAGTTAAGTTTAAATGACAAGTTAGAGCATGTAATTTTGAACTGTTCCAGTATCAGTGCGATTGACTTGAGTGCCTTGGAAACACTAGAAGAACTCAATGCTGAATTATCCAAACTGAATATTCGCCTGCATTTTGCAGAAGTGAAAGGCCCGGTATTTGACCGCTTGCAGGCCTCCAAACTAATGACACATTTGAGTGGACGGATTTATCTGACCCATTTTCAGGCGATTCAGGATCTGGCACCGGAAATCTTCGAAAAGCCTCAGCATTATATGATTTAAAATTTTTCAATTGTTTGCATGGTAGACATGCTGCCATGCAAGCAGATTGAACTGAAACATAACTGGAAATGATTGATTTAAATTCTATATTCATTTAAAAAATAAAGATTAAAAACCAATCAGTAAATCTGGCTATTTCTAAGAATTTTGTATGGAAATAATACGATCAAGATAAAAAACCATCTTAATTATTTATTAATTTTCAGTCACTTAAATATTATCTAAAAATATATTTTAAGCGATCCTTAATTTAAGTATAAAATAACGCAAATTTTTTTCGCATTTAGCCCTCGTAATTTTCACAAGGCAACCTTATGTTTTCTGCCCTATCGCGTCTGAGTTTAGTCTCCCGAATCATCATCGCCATTATTCTAGGCGTTGGTGTGGCTCTGTTATTTCCTGAAGCTGCACCTTCCTTAAGCCTGTTGGGTGATCTGTTTATTAAGGCACTAAAATCCGTCGCGCCAGTTCTGGTTTTCATTCTGGTTCTTGCATCAATTGCAAATTTCCAGGTTGGCCAGACCAATTCAACGATAAGACCTATTATGCTGATGTATGCTGTCGGCATGTTCCTGGCAGCATTAAGCGCTGTGATCGCCAGTATTTTATTTCCAAGCACATTGTTCCTGGATATTGCAGCGCAAGGTGATTTACAGCCGCCAGGCAGCCTAGGTGAAATTCTCAAAAATCTGGTGCTGAGCTTTGTAGCGAACCCGGTGGTTGCCATTGCTGAAGCGAATTTTATTGGAATTCTGGCATGGTCAATTGCGTTAGGAATTGCCTTCCGTCATGCATCACACACAACTAAAACCTGTTTAAATGACGCTGCCAATGCAATCAATTATGTAATTCGTCTGGTGATCAGCTTTGCGCCAGTGGGTATTTTTGGTCTGGTTGCCGTGACTTTTGCTGAAGCGGGCCTAGATACCTTGACCAGCTATGCGCATTTATTAGCTGTTCTGCTGGGTACCATGGTATTTGTAGCCTTGGTGATTAACCCGTTAATGGTCGGTTTCATTACCCGTCGTAATCCGTATCCACTGGTCTTTACCTGCTTACGTGAAAGTGGCATTACCGCGTTCTTTACCCGCAGTTCTGCTGCCAATATTCCGGTAAACCTGGACTTGGCAAAACGCTTAGGTGTGAAAGAGACTACTTCAAGCGTAGCAATTCCTTTAGGTGCAGCAATTAACATGGCCGGCGCATCAGTGACGATTACCGTGTTGTCTTTAGCTGCAGTGAATACTTTAGGTGTTAATGTTGACTTCACCACTATGCTAATTCTTTCTATCGTAGCAACTGTGTCTGCGTGTGGTGCTTCAGGTGTGGCGGGTGGTTCACTATTGCTGATTCCCGTGGCTTGTGGCCTGTTCGGGATTTCTTCAGATATCGCGATGCAAGTGGTGGCGATTGGTATGGTGATCAGTGTATTGCAGGACTCTACGGAGACTGCACTCAACTCATCTACCGATGTTTTATTTACTACAGCAGTAGACCGCGCTACAGATTGATTTTATATTGAAGAATCAAGATGTTTTGCTAATGATATTGCCATGCCATTACAGCGTTTACCATCGTGGGTTCAATTAGGTGCATTCTTCCTTGCGGTAAATGCCGGAATGATTAATGTATTAGGACTGGTGACCGTGTTGCATCAGTCCGTTTCACATATGACCGGTAACGTCAGTATGCTGGCGATGGCGCTGCTGGACTGGCAACCACGCCAGATTTTATATCTGATTCTGGTTACACTCTGTTATGTGATTGGCTCGATGTATAGCGGGCTGATTTTAGGAAATAGTCACTTTCGCTTGGGGCGCCTGTATGGTTATCCTTTAAGCCTGGTGGCTTTTTTTATATTCATTTGCTGGCTATTATTGCCCTATTTCCCGCGTTATGCCTTGTTATGGGCCTGTGTCGCGATGGGCGTACAAAATGCCATGGTCAGCCACTATAAAGGTGCGATTATCCGGACCACGCATCTGTCAGGTGTACTGACCGATTTAGGTCTGGCTATGGGCTATCGCCTGCGTGGTCTGGTAGTAGAATCCCGTAAAGTGATCCTGCATATGCTGATTCTGGTCGGCTTTTTGGTGGGCGGCATACTTGCCAGCTGGATTTATCCTTATTTAAAATTAAATGCATTCCTGGTCCCTACAGTGTTAAGCCTGCTGCTTAGCCTGACCTATTGGGTGATCTATTTACGTTATCGACATCAACACGACTAATTTCTGGAAACTCTCATGGTTAAAAATGCATTACAGGCGCAATTGTTAAAAGCAGGCCTGGTCGATAATAAAAAAGCTAAAAAACTGTCTAAACAGGCTGTACATGAAAAGCGCACAGGCGACAGTAAAGAAGCCGAAATCAAGGCCAAGATTGAACAGGACAAACAGGAAAAGCTGGCTAAAGACCAAGCGATTGAACAGGCGAAAAAAGCCCAGTTGCAGGAAAAAGAACTTAAAGCGGCGATCATGCAGATGATTAACCAGCATAAAATCCGCGATACGGATGGTGAGATCAGTTATCAGTTTATTGATGACAGCAAGATCAAGAAAGTTTATATCAACCAGCAGATTTATAATGCGCTGGTCGCTGGCAGTCTGGTGATTGCACGTGAAAATGAGAGTTATGCCTTCCTGCCTAAAGCTCTGGCGGATCGCATCAATTCAAAAATGGAAGGCTTTATCATCGTGAATAATTCAGAGAAAAATGAAGAAACCACTGATGAAGAAGACCCATATGCAGCTTATGTGATTCCTGATGATTTAATGTGGTAAGCACATTTTCCTTAAAAGGAAAGTATAAATAAAAACCCGGCATATTTGCCGGTTTTTTAATCTTTTTCATTAAGTCTATGTCAGCTTGCCTTTTGCATATTCTTGTTTTAATAGTTAGCAAATTTCACTCAATTCAAATCCTATTTGGAAACTTCAGATTTCATATAACGAGCCTTAAATGAAAGCGCTAATAACTAAAATTTAGTCTGTAAATACTCAATAAACCCCTCTATTTTCTTAATAACGTATAAGCAGATATGCAAAGGACTCACGTTATTTTGCTGAGCTTTTTCTACTCTATACTTTGCTCTTTCTAAGAGCGCTATTACATAATGTATAGAGCTTTTAAGAATTTTTTCGTATCTTTTTTTGAATACAAGTAACAATCAATTTTTTCAAAAGATTCATCATTAACCGCTATCTCTAATATAGTGTTATTAATTTCATGGCTTATTGATTGCTCAATATGTTCCAGTTCATAGGAATGTAAGCTTGTGCTATAACTATTTGAAGATTTTTCATTTTTAATGATTAAGATTATATGATTTTAATCCTAGCACTATCCCCTAAAAAAAGTAAGTATATAAAATGTAAAATAAACATTAAGTTATGTTGAACTAACATAATAAACGCTATACCAAATTCTTTAATTCACTCTGACCTTTTTTAATTTTTTAAAGTTTAAAAAGAAGCATAGGAATACCAAGTTAGGCTGTTCTATCGATTTTTCACATTTCCTAGCCATTAACCAATCAATTTTCATTGATCTATTTAATCTGAATTAACCTGAAGGAAAAAATAAATGCCTGAATAGTGATTAAGTTCGCCTCCTCTAAGAAAGATATGTTTTAAAAGGTTATCCAAGATTAAAAAATTGCGTTTAAACCTATAAACTCTAAAAAATTTTTTGAGTTAAAGAGAAAGATCAGTTGGAACAGTTTAATTTTATTCAGAATATTCGAGATTGGGCCGATCAGTACCCATGGCTGGAAATGTTATCTTCACTGAGTATTGTGATTTTACTGGCCATCCTTGCCAATGTGTTTGCCAAACAGATTGTCGTACGAGGTATTCGTCAACTGATTTCCAAAATGCCCTTTGCCAATAATCAGATTTTTGCTGAACATAGTGTGATTCGCCGGATTTCCAATATTGTTCCGGCAATCGTGATCATGAACGGGATTACCACTGTCCCGCATTTATCCGATAAGGTGCAAACCTTTGTGCAAATGGGTGCTCAGGCGTTTATTTTCCTGACCATTGCTCTGGCACTCGGTGAGTTACTGAATATCTTTAACCTGATTTATCAGCGTAATCCCAAGTCACGCAACAAGCCGATTAAAGGTTATTTACAGCTGGTCAAGCTGATCATCTTCATTGTTTGTGGCTTGATGATTTTAGGCACTTTCCTGAAAAAAGATGTATTCACCTTGCTCGCTGGCTTTGGTGCGATGGCCGCTGTCCTGATGCTGGTCTTTCAAAATACGATTCTGTCACTGGTGGCTTCGGTTCAGATTTCATCTTATGACATGGTACGTATTGGTGACTGGATTGAAATGCCGACCCTAAATGCCGATGGTGATGTCATTGATATGTCATTACATACAGTGACTGTGCAGAACTTTGACAAGACTGTGACCACGATTCCGACCAATAAACTGGTGACTGATACCTTTAAAAACTGGCGCGGCATGCAGGAAGCGGGTGCCCGCCGGATCAAACGTTCAATTCATATTGATCAAACCAGCGTACATTTCATGACGGCTGAAGAACAGAACAAGCTGAAAAATTTTATCCTGCTGGATCAATATCTGAATACCAAATCAGAAGAACTAGAGAAGTTTAACCAGCAGCTCCAGCATCATTCACAATACAACCAGCGCCGTCTGACCAATTTAGGAACGTTCCGCGCTTATCTGGAATTTTATCTGCAACAGCATCCGGGTATTGCCAAAGATTTCTCATTGATGGTGCGTCAGTTACAACCGACCAGTGAAGGTTTGCCACTGGAAATTTATGCTTTCACCAATACGACGGTTTGGGCAGAGTATGAGAATATCCAGTCAGATATCATGGACCATATTCTGGCGATTATTCCGGAATTTGGATTGAAAGTTTATCAGGCGCCTTCTGGAAGTGATTTTAAAGAATCTTTTAACGCGAGTTCTTCATCTCCGATTATCACTTAAACTAACCTCTTAACTTAAGCCCGACATAATCTCTATTTCGGGCTTTTTTATTCTCAGTATTTAAAACGATTTCAAGCTCTTATTTTTAGTTTTCATATCAGCTGGCATAAATCTGGCATGAGTTTCTGCTCTGCAACCTAAAGTTTGATTTAGTTAAACATTTGTGGCAATTTCACTCAAATTCAGACTTCAAAAAGCAGAATCCTTTATAATCCTCGCAAAGAAAATACATGATAAGAGTACGTTAATGTTTCGATGGCTTGAACGGCTGGTAGACCCCTATCCCACCAAAAACCTGAATCAACCTTTACCCACCAGGTTTTTCCCCTTTGTCTGGCAAGCAGCTTATGAGGTACGCCGTTATTTGCTGATTCTAGTATTGTGTACCGCAGGTGCAGCCAGTTTTGAGGCCTTACTATATTCAAAAATTGGCGATCTGGTAAACTGGTTGAGCCAAAGTCAGCCAGACACTTTTTTAGATCAACATACCAGCAATCTAACCTTATTGAGTATTATCTTGCTGGCAAATATCCTGTTTGCTAGTGCTCAGTCCCTGATCAAGCATCAGATTTTATATAGTAATTTCCCGATGCGTCTGCGTTGGCGCTTCCATAATTTATTGCTCAAACAGAGTTTGGACTTCTTCCATAATGACTTCGCCGGACGTTTATCGGCCAAAGTCATGCAAACGGCGCTGGCAATCCGAGAATTCTGGGTCATTTTGGGCGATATGCTGGCCTATGTGCTGATTTATTTCGTCACGATTAATATTGTTTTGGGTGCTATTTCACCCTTACTCATCCTGCCGCTTATGGTCTGGCTATTCTTGTTTATTTGTGCTGCTTGCTATTTCATTCCAAGATTAAGCAAAATTTCATCCTTACAAGCGGATGCGCGTGCAGTCATGACCGGACGTGTGACTGATGCCTATACCAATATTCAGACCGTAAAATTGTTTGCGCATGCGGGTCGTGAAAGCCAGTATGCCAAATCCTCTATGCAGGAATTTATGGTTACGGTGTATAAGCAAATGCGTCTGGGCGCTCAATACGAAATCAGCATTCTGATGCTGAGTGTTGTGCTATATGCAGGTGTGCTGGGTACTGCAATCTGGCTCTGGATGCAAGGTCAAGCGCAGCTCGGGATTATTGCAGCCACTACAGCGATGGTATTAAAGCTGAATAGTATTGCCGAGTTCATGATGTGGCAGACCTCTGCCCTGTTTGAAAATGTCGGTACCATTCAGGACGGGATGAAAACTCTAGGTCGTCGGATCAATATTCAAGACAAAGAAGATGCGAAAGAACTGGAGCTAAAACACGGTGAGATTAAATTCGATAATGTCACTTTTGCCTATAATGAAAAACCGGTCATTGACCAGTTTAATCTGACCATTCGCCCAGGTGAAAAAATCGGGATCGTGGGGCGTTCTGGAGCTGGTAAATCGACCCTGATTCAATTGCTATTGCATTTCTATCATCTGAATCAGGGCCGTATTCTGATTGATGATCAGGATATTGCCGATGTCACTCAGGACAGTTTGCGTAAAAATATTGCGCTGGTCACTCAGGATACGTCTTTGCTGCATCGTACCGTAGCTGAAAATATCAAATACGGTCGTCCGGATGCGACTGATGAAGAGATGTTTGAAGCTGTACGCAAGGCCAAAGCAGAAGAATTCATTCCGAATCTGACTGATTTGCGTGGCCGTAGAGGCTATGACGCCTATGTGGGTGAACGTGGCGTGAAGCTTTCTGGTGGACAGCGCCAACGTATTGCCATTTCCCGGGTATTCCTGAAAGATGCACCGATTCTGATTCTGGATGAAGCCACAAGTGCTCTGGATTCCGAGGTCGAAGCAGCTATTCAGAATAGTCTGGATGACTTGATGCAAGGCAAAACGGTTATTGCGATTGCGCATCGTCTTTCTACCATTGCGCAGATGGATCGTCTGATTGTAATGGATCAAGGTAAAATTGCCGAGCAAGGTACGCATGATGAACTGGTTGCCTTAAACGGGATTTATGCGCAGTTATGGCAACGTCAAACAGGCGGTTTCTTGGTACAGCAACATACTAAAACTGACAACTTGCATGAAGCATAATTGCTCTCTACCCAGTAGTAGCTGACATCTACAACAGAAACCGAAGCATTCTATTTGAGTCATTTGAATAGTAATGCTTCGGTTTTCTTTTATGGGAATATCATCTACTCCAAGAGCAGTTTTTTATTCTAGATTTTTCGAAAAACAGCTCTATTCTGAATTAATAGAAATCTGTAGGCTTAAAATTAAATCCCTAAAATATCTCTGGTTTACATTGATTTCCAACTTTAAATTAGGCTACTCTGCTTGAAGTTGATTGAAATCTTATTGTGGAAATTGCCGCAGCTTTGTCCAACAATTTTTATCAAGAAAATGGCTTTTTCATGCCAATATGAAGTGAAAATAAAAAAATTTGAATGAGTGCAACGGATCGCGCATGAAAACAATAGCTCCACGCCAAGACCAAGGTATTCCAGGTGTATACGGTCTCTTGCTTCTCGATGTCATTTCCCGCTGGGGGTATAATAATGAGTCGCTTTTTAAGCCTTTTGGCCTGACCAGTGAACAGTTGGCAGATCCTGATTACCGTATTCCGACCCCTGTGGCCAATGAACTGGTCAAGCATGCCTTGAAGCTCACTGGTGAACCGACATTGGGTTATCACTTAGGTACCCAGATGCGGATTTCAATTCATGGCTTTATCGGTTATGCCATCATGACGGCGAATAATATTACCGAAGCCCTGGTGCTGGCGAACCGATTCATTCAGTTACGTTTACCCTTCTTGCAGTTATTTTTCTCGACCTTTGGCGCTAAGGCAACCGTACAGCTGCAAACTGATATCCAGCTTGAACCGCTTCGTACCGAAATTTCAATTGCTCTGATGATTGGCCTGATCAGTATGGCAAAAGCCATTACCGGGGTTAACGATGCAACCGGTGAAATCGACTTCGATTTCAAAAAGCCGGAAGGTTTTGAACGCTTCATGGCGAAATTTCCTACGCATCAATTCCGTTTTGAACAGCCGCATTTAATTTTAAGTTTTGATAAAAGCTACCTGATGAACAAGCTGGTACATGCTGATCCAATTGCCAGCCAGATTGCGATTAACCAATGTGAAGCCGAATTATCTGCTTTAGGTGAACGGCATCGGATTGCCATGCGGGTGCGGGATATTCTGACTCATTCCGAACTGCATTATCTGAGTATTGAAAGCGTAGCTGAACGCCTGCATATGTCAGATCGAACCTTAAAGCGTCAGTTGGCCGCTGAAGGTACTTCTTTTTCGACGCTGGTGGATGAAGTGCGCTACCGGCATGCCACTTCCTTATTATCCCGTACAGACTTTACTCTGGAGCAGATCGCTGATGAACTTGGCTATAGTGATGTGGCCAATTTTAGTCGGGCGTTTAAGCGCTGGAGTGGTCGTAGCCCGAGCAACTGGCGTAAAGATCCTTATTTATAAGCATGGATAAACCTTTTGTTTTGACCAAAAAGAATGTATAAAACATATCAAAAATGATCTTAAGATTTTTAGGGAGTTATCAATGAATCATCCTTCAGAATTAAAGTACGCAAGTACGCATGAATGGGTACGCATTGAGGGTGATCTTGTTGTGACCGGTATTTCCGACCATGCACAGGATGCATTAGGTGATCTGGTTTATGTAGAAGCACCAGATCTTGACTCACATATTACTGCGGGCGAACAGGCTGGCGTGGTTGAATCAGTGAAAACTGCTTCTGATATTCATGCACCTGTCTCTGGTACAGTGGTTGAAATCAATGCTGCGCTTGAAGATGATCCTGACTTCATTAATGATGACCCGTATGGCAAAGGCTGGATCTATAAAATCAAACCGGACAATATGGCAGATGTAGAAAAGCTATTGTCTAATACAGAATATGAAGCTGGCCTATAAGCTACTTTGATTTAGTATGGAAAAATAAGAATCAGCCTGCGGGCTGATTTTTTTACGCATTGAAAACTTCGTATTTAAAGCTCACCATCAAATACAATGTATTTATATCGGAATTTTATTGTATTTTTCACACATTTTTCTTAAAGTCTTTGCTGTACCTGCTATCACTCGCATCAGATAGCTCAGGCTGCTTTATAAAAATAATATTCATGCTCATCGCAGCATTTCCCTATAGATCAATTTAGGAAAATTATGAAATCCAATCTATTGCCTTTATGGACCAAGCCTTTTGTGCTGTGTCTGGCCAATAACCTGTTTTTATTTATTTTCTATTTTGCACAAACCACGATTTTACCGATTTATATCCTGAAAGAATTAGGTGGAAACTTAGCTCAAGCTGGTCTGGCCATGACCTTGTTCATGATTTCAGCGATTGCTGTACGACCATTTAGCGGCCTGATTATTGAGAAATTGGGTATCCGTAAAACCTTGATTGTTTCTGGAATCTTTTTCAGTCTATTTTCCCTAGCCTACTTGCTTGCCGATCAGCTGACGACCTTATTTATCATCCGTTTTTTGCATGGGATCTGGTTTAGTATTTTAACTACCGTCTGTGTTCCTGTGGTGAATCAGTTTATTCCAGAGCAGCGTAAAGGCGAAGGCATGGGCTATTACGTTATGTCAGTCAATCTGGGCATTGTTTTAGGGCCACTGATTGGCTTAAGTCTGATTGAATACTGTTCTTATTTTCAGATCACAACATTGCTGATTGCATTAGTTTTTATCGGATTTGCTTTCTGCTTAATGATTCCGGTCAAAGAGCCTGAGAACATTATTCAAACTATTCCTGAGAAAAAAGGACTGGCGTTGTCTGATGTTGTAGAAAAGAAAGCGCTGCCTGTTGCGGTACTCGCTGCTCTGATTTCCTTCTCTTATGCCAGTATCATGTCTTTTATCGCGCCTTTTGCTGCCAGTAAAAATCTGATGGCTTATGCCAGTTTATTCTTTGTCGTATTCGCTATTTCCATGATGAGTTTGCGCCCAATTACCGGAAAAATTTACGACCGCAAAGGCCCACAATATGTGATTTATCCTGCGCTATTAGTATTTAGTTTAGGACTCTTTTTACTGAGTCAGATTCAGACTTTATGGGGATTCTTGCTGGCTGCTGTATTGATTGGTGTCGGTTTTGGTAGCGCACAACCTTGCATCCAGACACTGGCCATTCAACGTGCACCGAAACACCGGATTGGGTATGCGACTTCGACTTTTTATACTTTCTATGATGTAGGAATTGCGGTCGGCTCGCTACTGATTGGGGCGCTTATTGCGACTTATAGTTATCAGTTCGCCTTTATTCTCTGTAGTTTACTCACCTTATGCAGTATTGTTTACTTTAAACTGGTCGTTCAAGTTAAGACCGCCTAATACAAGTTAATATCTAAATATAATAAAAAACAGGCAGATGAACTGCCTGTTTTAATTCTGACACGAAGATGTATTTATTCAGATGCTGAAGTATTTTCCTGTTCTTTTTCTTCAGCTTTCGGTTCTTGCATCATCGTGAATTGTGTTGCTTCTCCGGCAGCAGGATTATCTTGGCGGTTGCTTTTCAGCTTGATCTGTAAACGTAATTCATTAGTCGAATCAGCATTACGCAATGCTTCCTCGTACGAAATCGCCCCCTCGTTATACAGGTCAAATAAGGCCTGATCGAAAGTCTGCATGCCCAGTTCACGAGATTTGCCCATAATGGCTTTCAGCTCATGAAACTCGCCTTTTAAAATCAGATCAGAAATCAAAGGTGTATTTAACATGATTTCAATCGCAGCCCGCCGGCCTTTCCCATCCTGAGTACGAATCAGACGCTGGGAAATAATCGCCTTCATATTCGAAGATAAATCCATTAATAACTGATTACGGCGTTCTTCCGGGAAGAAGTTAATAATCCGGTCCAAAGTCTGGTTAGCATTACTGGAATGCAGTGTACCCAGACATAAATGTCCGGTTTCAGCAAAGGCAATTGCGTGTTCCATGGTTTCGGTATCCCGAATCTCACCGATCAGAATTACATCGGGGGCCTGACGCAAGGTATTTTTCAGCGCATTGTGCCAGGAATGGCAATCGACTCCAACTTCACGGTGAGTAATCATGGATTTCTTGTGTTTATGTACATATTCCACCGGATCTTCCACGGTAATGATATGCCCCGCCGAATTTTCATTGCGGTAGTCAATCATCGCTGCCAGAGAGGTCGATTTACCTGAACCCGTTCCTCCTACAACCAGTACCAGACCGCGTTTTTCCATAATCACGTGTTTCAATGATTCTGGTAATTTCAGTTTCTGGAAATTTGGAATTTCTGCCGTAATGGTCCGGATTACCATCCCGACCTGAAGCTGTTGTACAAAAACATTTACCCGGAAGCGCGATACACCCGGTACAGTAATCGCGAAGTTACATTCTAGTTCAGCTTCAAACTCTTGACGCTGTTTATCATTCATCAAGCTATAAGCAAACAGTTTGGTTTTTTCAGCAGTAAGAATTTGTTGTCCAAAGGGCTTCATTAAGCCCTGATGTTTAATACTCGGTGGAAAATCTGCGGTAATAAATAAGTCTGAGCCCCCATATTCCACTACTTTGGTCAGCATGTGATGCATGAATTTTTTTGCTTCGTCCAACAGTTCTGCCGTGAACATTCTCTTCCCCTGGAAATACACAATTACATGAATTTAAATGCTTGATTCATGCCAATATCATTTGATTTTTATTGTGCAGCGTTTTTTTTAAAGCCTCAAACAGATTTGATTTATAAAGAAAATATTTTTGGAATATTATGTGATGTAGTTCAATTAAATATCAATTAAGTAGACATATATTGCCTTTTAAAACCTATTTCATTTTAAAAGAATATTACAATGAAAAAGATCATATTCAGGATAAATGCAAGACGGTGAAACTGAATTCACCAGGCAAGTAAGGATAAAATTAAAAAATTAGATAGGTGGCCTAAAACTGCCTTGCTTAAAAGCCACCATTAAAGAAGATTTATGACTCAGTTCTATTGAACTGAATAGTAGTCTGTTTATTAAAAAGCCAAGATTAATCAGGAGAAAGTGCACGCGATCTGGACTGTTCCAGAAGTGAAATCTGTGCATTTTCTGCCTGTAAAACAGGATTAATACGACTGCTCTTCAGCTTGATTTGCAAACGTAATTCATTGCTGGAGTCTGCATTACGCAAGGCTTCTTCATAAGAAATAATGCCTTGGTTATATAAATCAAATAATGCCTGATCAAAGGTTTGCATGCCCAGTTCCCGCGAACGAGCCATAATCGTTTTAAGTTCATGGAATTCACCTTTACGAATCAGGTCAGAAACTAAAGGAGTATTTTGCAGAATTTCTACCGCAGCCCGACGACCTTTACCATCTTCAGTGCGAATTAGCCGCTGAGAAATCACGGCTTTGATATTAGCTGATAAATCTAGCAGTAACTGATTACGGCGTTCTTCTGGAAAGAAGTTAATAATCCGGTCCAGTGCCTGATCGGCATTATTAGAATGGAGTGTTGCAAGACATAAATGGCCAGATTCAGCAAAGGCAATTGCATGCTCCATACTGTCTGTATCCCTGATTTCGCCAATCACGATAACGTCAGGTGCCTGCCGCATGGTATTAATCAGTGCATTGTGCCAGGAAACGCAATCTACACCAATTTCACGCTGGGTGATCATCGAGTTTTTATGCTGATAGACATATTCCACCGGGTCTTCGATCGTAATAATATGCCCTTCAGTATGCGTATTACGATAATCAATCATGGCTGCCAATGTAGTCGATTTCCCAACACCCGTTGCACCAACTACCAGCACCAAACCACGTTTCTGCATGATGACCTGTTGCAATGAAGCTGGTAAGCCTAACTGCTCAAAGCTTGGAATATCTGTCGTAATGATTCGAATCACCATGCCTACATTGTGCTGTTGCTGAAAGACATTAACCCGGAAGCGCGACACGCCCGGGATGCTAATACTAAAATTGCATTCCATCACCGATTCAAATTCCTGAATCTGTCGCTCATTCATCAAGGCATAAGCAAACAAACGGGTCTTATCGGCTGTGAGTTTCTGCTGACCAAATGGTTTCATCAACCCCTGCTGTTTGATACTGGGCGGGAAATCAGCTGTAATAAAAAGGTCGGAACTACCATATTCCACGACTTTGGTCAGCATATAGTGCATAAATTTACGTGCTTCATCGAGTAATTCAGTTGTATACATAGCAAGCTTCCCGGGATCATTACTCATCCGCTGTTTAAAAACAGTATCAGGCTGACCTCTAATAAATTATTGTTATTGTTTATTTTTTTAAATTAATTATTTTTTATGAATTTTTTAAAATCGTTTTAATACTCATTGTTTTAATTTTCAAAATATCGAATTGTTGCTTTCAGCATTTAGAAAAATACTTCTGAACAACCATATCCGATCATAATATCTTTCCTCAACGAATTGAGGAAAGATAAGATCGTGAGTTTAAGCGCTACGCTTTAAACTTTCGCATCGCAGTGAATCAGCCATATTTAACAATAATTGCTCGGTTTTTGTCCAGCCCAGACATCCATCAGTCACTGACTGGCCGTAAACCATATCTTCAGAGATTTTCTGATTACCATCAACCAAATGACTTTCGAGCATTACACCCCGCACATTGCTGTGCAAACGTTCAGCGACGATCTGCTCCAGCACTTCAGGTTGTAGCATTGGGTTTTTTGAACTATTGCCATGACTGCAATCAATAACCAGGGCCGGCAAATCGGTTGAGTGTTTCGCTTTAATTTTTTCAATTTCAGACAACTGGTAGTTCGGACCACTATTTGAACCACGCAGGATCAAATGTGCTTTTGGATTCCCTTTTGAGCTCAGGATACACGGCAGACCCGATTGGCTCATGCCCATGAACTGATGTGGATTGGAAGCTGACTGAATAGCATCAAGAGCAATTTGAATCGAACCATCTGTCCCATTTTTGAAACCGATGCTGTACGGCATATGGCTGGAAATTTCACGGTGAATTTGTGATTCACTGGTACGCGCGCCAATCGCACCCCATGCCAATAGATCATCGAAATACGCTGTCGCCATTGGACTTAATATCTCTGAGGCAATCGGCAGGCCCATGCCAATCAGTTTTAGGTACAGTGCACGAGATTTTTCCAGACCCAATTGAATATTGGATGAGCCATCGAGTTCTGGGTCATACAGGAAGCCTTTCCAGCCTACGGTGGTACGTGGTTTTTCAATATAGGCCCGCATAACCAGGAAAATTTGATCAGAAACCTGTTCCTGAAGCTGTTTTAATTTTTCTGCATATTCCAGTGCGGAAGCTTCATCATGAATGGAACATGGTCCGGTAATCACCATTAAACGGTGATCTTTACCCTCTAAAATATTTTGAATAATTTGACGCTGTTCAGCGATTTGTGCAGCCAATTGCGGAGACAGTGGCAATTGCTGCTTAAGCTGCTGTGGTAAAGCTAAAATGGTTTCTGTTTGATGTTGTTGTGATGTATGTGCAATATTCATGACTTTAAATCCTGGGACTGGCAATCAGTCCAAACTTTTATTTGAGCGTTATGGGTCTAATTGAAGATGTCGAAAGCGTCATTAGCTGGCTAAAGTAAGACCAATAAAAGTTGCTAAAGTATGAATAGTTAAAGTTTGTCATGGCTGTCTCCAAAAAATTGTTAAATCACATGCATAAAAAAACCTGATCAGGGTTGCCGATCAGGTATTAACTGGTGGGCAACCTTTTCATTGCCCAAACGCATTCAGGCAATTATCTAAACTGCCAGAAATAAAAATAAGCGTTTGAAATGATAGGTTGCTTTAACATGTTTATGTCTTTCATAAAAATGTGAATCTGAAATTAAAATACGCGCTCTATCCAGTTTTGACAAGTAGTAAATATAAAAAAATATTTATCAGTATTTATACTTTTACTTATCGCCCTAGAATTCTAACCTTTCAGATATTAATAATGGACAAAGTCGTGACGGTCAGCAGACTTTGCCCATTTCCTTAAAACCAAGAGCATATTAGATCTTGGTTTTGGCATTTGCAATTAACGGGTTACGCGATTCCATGCATCACGTACTGCAAATTTTGCCTGTTCCCAGTTCAGACGTGACTGGCCTTTTGCCTGTTCCCATTTTACTTTCAGATCGCTTTCTACATCTTCAAAACGGGTATTGGCATCATATGCTCCACGGTTTTCATAACCGACACGATAGGCCGCATCATAGTCACGATCGTAATCTAAATCGCTATACGTGGTACGGGCATCTGAATAATAAGGGGTTTCAACGGCATTATCTCGCCAGAATGCTGCTTCTTCAGTCGGGTTCACAGCTTCGCCTACGCCTTTACCTGCGAGACCACCGACCACTGCCCCCACAACACCGCCTACTGCTGCACCAACAGGACCGCCTGCTGCACCGACCGCTGCACCTGCAGCTGCGCCACCGGCAGCACCTACGCCTGTGCCAATAGGATGTGCACCTGGCTCGCCGCTAATTGGATCGGCATTTAAATCATCACGGACATCTTTAGGAGAATTTTTAATACGATCAAATCTATCATTCGACATAGAGCTTATCCTTATTCTTTAAAATGATTCTTAAACATGGTTTTAATCGCGTCTCTCAATACGCTTCTATTCACTATAAGCATCTGGCATGTAATGACCTTAGAAGCCTTGTGTTTTTTAGGTAAAGCTCTGTGGTGCTTTGATAGGCAAATGTATCTGATATATTTTAATTATTAAAATAAAAGGACGGTGTTTACCGGCCTTTATTAAGTTTAAATCGCTAAATCATTTTAATCAAAATGAATCACGCTACGGATTGACTTGCCTTCATGCATCAGATCAAAGGCTTCATTGATCTGTTCTAATGGCATCGTATGTGTCACAAATGGTTCTAACTGAATTTCACCTTTCATGGCCTGTTCAACCATGCCCGGTAATTGAGAACGACCTTTAACACCACCAAATGCCGTACCCATCCATTTACGGCCTGTGACTAGCTGGAATGGACGAGTTGAGATTTCTTTACCTGCACCTGCTACGCCAATAATCACAGACTGACCCCAGCCACGGTGTGCACATTCCAGTGCTGAACGCATTACGTCGACATTACCAATACATTCAAAAGAGTGGTCTACGCCCCAACCGGTCATTTCCACAATCACTTGCTGAATTGGCTTGTCATAGTCTTTTGGATTCACAAAATCAGTAGCGCCAAACTGTTTAGCCAGTTCGAATTTATCCGGATTGGTATCCACGGCAATAATACGACCGGCTTTGGCCTGACGAGCACCTTGTACAACTGCAAGACCGATACCGCCTAAACCAAATACAGCGACGCTATCGCCTTCCTGTACTTTAGCAGTGTTATGTACTGCACCAATACCTGTAGTCACGCCACAGCCTAATAAACACACTTGCTCATGGTTAGCTTCAGGATTAATTTTCGCCAGAGAAACTTCTGCAACGACTGTGTATTCAGAGAACGTTGAACATCCCATGTAATGATAAATCGGCTGACCATTATAAGAAAAACGGGTAGTTCCATCTGGCATTACACCTTTACCCTGAGTCGCACGAACAGCTACACACAGGTTGGTCTTACCCGATTTACAGAACAGACATTCACCACATTCTGCTGTGTAAAGTGGAATCACATGATCACCCGGTTTCAGACTCGTCACGCCTTCGCCTACCTCAACGACGACACCCGCACCTTCATGGCCTAAAATGGCTGGAAATACGCCTTCCGGATCATCACCAGACAAGGTAAATGCATCGGTATGACATACGCCAGTATGGCTAATTTTTACCAGTACTTCACCTGCTTTTGGTGGAGCAACATCTACTTCCACAATTTCTAATGGCTGACCTGGGCCAAATGCAACCGCTGCACGTGATTTCATGTAAAACGATCCTTTTATTACTGATTTACAGATGGTTAACAGTAACCTCTTTCTATTCGCAGATTCAACCATTAACATCACTAGTTGAGGAATAAAACCCCTATAACTAATGGAACATCAATGACTAAGCCCTCGTCAATTACATGTTTAAGTATTTTTGTTTTTAGTCTGACTATTTCTGGCTGTGAATTAGCTCCCAATACAGCAAAAGACGAAGCCATTACTCCGGTACAATCGGCCCACTGGATTAGAGAGGAACAACTGCCACAGATTCAGGAAGGGAAAACGGCTTATCTGCCTTTATATGACGGTTTTATGAGTATGGCAGCACGGTTATATCTGATTAATCAGGCCAAATACCATCTCGACCTGCAATATTACATCTGGAAAGATGACTATATTGGCAACATGATCCTCTCCCAATTATTAAAAGCCGCAGACCGTGGCGTGAAGGTTCGAGTTCAGATTGATGACCAGAACGGAACTCAACTGGATGATAAGCTGCTGGCCTTAGCCCAGCATCCTAATTTCGAAGTCAGACTATTTAATCCTTATAAATTCCGTCAATTGCGTGCCTTGGATTACGGATTCCGTATGAAATATGTTAACCCGCGTATGCATAACAAACTGATTATTGCGGATGGTACGGCAGCGGTAACGGGTGGTCGAAATATCAGTAGTGAATATTTTGATGCCAGTGAAGACTTTCAGTTTAGCGATGTCGATATTTTCTTTGCCGGTAAACCAGCACACGATGCAAATCAGACCTTTATCAAATTCTGGAACGATGATCTGAGCTATGACATCCGACAAGTTTTGAATGATTCAGGCAATCCACAACTTTTAAAACGGCTGAGAACCGAATTTAAAGAAGATGAAGTCGATAAAAATGAACTGAAACGTCGAGTCGGTATTGCGGAACAGCAGATTGATGAACAACTGAGAAAGCGCCCGATCAAATGGGGAAATGCCTATTTTGTTGCCGATGCCCCTTCCAAGGTTCGTCGTAGCGCCCAGAATGGCGATTATATTTATACTCATATGCTGGAACTCATGGGTGAACCCAAAGACCACCTGGAATTGGTTTCTTCTTATTTCATTCCTACTCAGGAAGGTGCGGATTATTTAAGTAAACGTTCCCAACAGGGTGTCAAAATCAGAATTTTAACCAATTCTTTCCAAGCAAATGATGTTGCTTTGGTTCATGCCTATTATCAGCAATACCGTAAACAGCTGCTCAAGAATGGAATCGAGCTCTGGGAATTCAAACCTTATATTGAACGGCCAAAACGGACCTGGTATGAAATTATGACCGGTAATATTATTCCGGCCAAAAATAAGAACAGTTCCAGTTTACATGCCAAATTCTTTGATCTGGATGGCATGGTATTTATTGGTTCCTTTAACTTTGATCCACGCTCTGCCTATTTAAACACTGAAGTCGGTCTGGTGATTGAATCCGATCAACTTCAAGATGAAATTACTAAGTCCTTAAACCAGTATTTACCCAGAATGGCTTATCAACTGAAGTTAGATAAAGAGGGTGAGATCATTTGGCTGGAACACCAAAAAAATGGTTCAGTCATTCAGCATAATCATGACCCTGAAACGACACAGTTCCAGCGTTATATGATGAATCTGGCAACAAAATTCCCGGGAGAATGGTTAATGTAATGACAGATACATTGCAATCAAATTACATTTAATGTGATTTTTCCTTAATTGATAGTTGGCTTTGGATATTTTAAATCTTTATTGGTGATAAGCTGAACAATATAAAATTGACTAAATCTCTAAATCGGGTTTTTATACTTATATTTTTCAGCTTATTTCTTATATATTAATCAGATCAATACCTACAAAGGTTTTACCTATTCCGTTGATTGCTCTAAAATTACACTTTTCCAGTATTTTGCGAATTTTCGCTTTCCACTCCCATGCAATTTTTTGATTTAAGTCGTCAGTTTAAACTCAGTGATATTCTCACCCCTGTTAAGACCTTGCAGGATCTGTCTCAACAAGAATGGTTTTTAGCCAAAATACGGGTTGAACATGACTGCCTGTCTGATTCGGACTTGGTCGAAGGTCAGGTCGTACTTAAATCTAATCAGAATATCCAGGTCGAACTGGAATGGCTGATTCAGGATACCGGTTATGAATTACAGGTGCTATTCAAAGGTGTTGAAACCGAAGCTTCTGAAGAAACACTGGTGATGGTTAAAGGCGCGCAACTGGTCGATGAAGAACAGCAACTGATTTCTGCACAAGCTTTAAGTTTATGGATTGACGGCACATTACTCCCGATGTTGCCGAATATCCGCAAAGAAATTAAAGCGCGCTTAAACCTGTGGGATTATGTGGAATATGATGGTTAATTCATTTTTCCATTTCTAAAATTTGAAAGAGCCATATCGGCTCTTTTTCGTTTACAGGGAATTTACCTAATATATTTAATTGGTTAAATTGCCCTTGCCTGAATATTTTTATGGCAATGCCTATTTTAGACATACAGATTAAGCTTGATTAAAATAATAAAGAGAAAACATCATGATTTCCCCTTCTGAATGGCAAAATATCCGTCAAGTTGTTGCAGATACGCAGCGTGCAGCAATGCATTGTTCGATCGCAACCGTCAATCCCCGAGGCTTTCCTAGTATTACTCCGATCGGAACTGTCTTTCTGGATCAGCAGTCTAGTACAGGTTTCTTTTTTGATACTTACTCCACCACCTTCTCTGAAAATTTACAGCATCAGCCACTTGCCTGCATTCAGGCTGTGAATAGCAGCAAACTGTTCTGGTTAAGTTCCATGTTCAAGGGAAAATTTAAGCATTATCCCGGTGTACGTTTATATGCAGAGATTGGCTCTTTACGTCCTGCAACAGCGGAAGAGATTGAGAAAGTTGAATCTCGTATCTCTACATTAAAATGGAGTAAAGGTAGCAAACTGATCTGGTCCAGCTTTCATCATGTTCGGGATATTAAAGTTAAGGATTATCGCTGGGTCGAATATCCCAATATGCAGGTAGAAAATACTTAAATACTTTCTAAAAGTAAGCTTATTTCATAAATATACTTAATATTTATATTTATTCATAACTCAAATTAGACCGACATGCTCGAACATCATCCGGTAACTATCTGCTTTCTTATCCAGAGCCAAAGGATAAGCCCGGGATGAAGATGGCATCCGGTATAGATACAGGTCACGGCCAAGAAAATGTGCCTGTGTTGGCTCACCTATACCGGGTTTCAACGTACCTTCAGGCATAGAGAGCATCAAAGTATCTGTGGCCTTGTCGCCTGTAGTCATGATGTGGTTGCAGTCTGGCATTTTCCCTAATAGATCCTGCAAATTGGTTGGCACTACAATTTCCAGAAATTTATCGGAAGCATTTCCCTTCAGGCGTCGGATCTGATAAGCACTGTCAAAAATCGCAATCCCCGTTTCAGTTAGAAACTCACGGATTAGATGTTCCTGAAATTTTTTATTAGGTAAGTCCAAAAAGTAATCTTTATTTTTAAAGAAAATTAATCCAAATATCCGCCACATATCATTTTGGTAATTCGGATAATAAAAATTCATTTTCCAGCGCGTTGCGGGTGGCGGAAAACTGCCCAACATCAGTAATTTGGCATTGGGCGGTAAAAATGGCGGTAATGGATGGGTTTCAATATCCGACATAAACTGTTCCAGATTCAGGTATTTCAGTTATTTTAGAATGCCTGACGGATCTTGCTAGCAACTTCTTGTCCCCAAAGTGTATAAACTTCCTTACTTGGATGAAAACCGTCTTTGGCCATTTGTAAATTCATGGCACGATATTTTTCAATATCATATTCAATCCATTGCATGTTGATCTGCTTGTTCACAAATTTTTCCAGCTGCTGGTTCATGTGTTTGGCATATTGACCAAATAACCAGGCCAAAGGATTCGGTAAAGCCGGGAACATATTCATTGGAGGAACACCGGCTGCAATGACCAGTTTTGGATTAAACTTTTGCTGGATTTTGCCATAAAACTGTTCCTGCTTCTTGATCCAGACATCGGCAGGCATGAGTTTAGTCACATCATTCACACCGACTGAAGTCACGACCACATCATAGGATTTAGCATCAATCTGGTCTAAAGTACGAATGACCTTTGAGGTGGTATCGCCCGTTTTTGCCTGTAACTTCCATTTAATTTCAAAGTCATTTTTTAGCTCATTCAGAATCGCGCCGAGTAAGGCATCATCCTGATGATCTACCCCGACCCCTGCTGCTGCTGAATCACCCACAATCAGTAATGAAAGTTTTTTGCCTGTTCCTGTTTGGCCTTCACGTGCACCCTCTGGTTCTGGAAGTTTTATCGTATTTTTTTTGACACGGTTACCCTGAATTACGAGCGCGGGAATTAAGGCGATAGTGGCAGCTTTGAGCAACATAATGGACTAATTTATATAAAGATATGATTAATTTTACTGCAATTTATGGATTACGAGTAATACCTCAGCAGTCATTTTTAATGAATATTCACGTAACTTTAACTAGCAAAATAAAAAAATCCCGGCGTTTAACGGGATTTTTTAATGTGGCTGATATATCAAACTTTATGATCATTCCAGCGGTTCATGCGCTTGAACGTCCCAATATCATTAAAGCGTACACCCACTTCTTTCATGACTTTATGCGCCGTTTTAGAGGTCAACTGACGTATATAAAAGGGTTCTTTGACCACAAAATGATGGATCGCATGAGTTGAACCGAAATTACAGCAAAATAACTGGAATGGCACCATCCACCATGGATTCAGTACCTGAGTCTGCTTGATGACATCGCGTGGATCAATATCACCATAATAATGCATATTGGAGCTAACGAATTGCAGGCTAAAAGAACGGATAAAATTCGGAATGATCCAAATTACTGCCAAGAAATTCACGAGCGGCATAGCTTCGATGATACTTTCCGACCAAAGCATTTCATAACCAAAGATTGGTGCAACGGCATTGCCTACATGAAAGACTACAAATAAATAGCACAGACCATAATAAATCAAGCTTAATGGCAAGAAGCCTAATAGCTGAGAAATCATGGCAACTTTACGTTCTTTTTCAGGCTGTTTTTCCATAAAAAGATGAATCATTTTAAACATCTGAAAAGGACGCAAATACACTGACATCAACTGGTCACTGATCACTAGTATGCGGCGAATCCCCCATGGCATACCATTACTGATGCCACGTTCTTCAAGATCATATTCAGTGCCTGAATATTTATGATGATGCAAATGCATGCGTCGGCGAGCCCATGGACTAATCGTATTTGGACGAGCCAGCCACACTAAAGCCAACATTAAATGATGTGCCCAAGGTGTTTTTTTGAAATACATATAATGAATCAGGTCATGTTCTAATTCATGTGTCAGTGAAGCAAAAATTGCAATTAGGGGAATGGTGAACCACGCAGAAAGATAACCATATCCATATGCCAATGCGCATGCGATCATCCCCGTCCAGGCAAAACCTAAAATACTCGCACCAATGAAATTCTGATGTTTAAGTATAGGATAACGGGTACGTATTTCTTCCCCGGCCTGTGTAACGATATTTCTGACCTTAGAGATTCGCTGTTGGTCAGTCATATCCGAAGATGTAGACATATGGACAACCTTTGATTTCTGAACAGTTGTACATTAAAGGAATTTATAAAAAAGAGAAGTTATCTTTCCACTTTCGCAGCGAGTATGTCCAAGTTTTGGGCAGTTTTAGTAATTTTTTTAAGATCAAGAATAAAGCAGAAAAATAAGGAGATATTTTCTATAAAATTTATCGTCTAAAAATTCTTTTCTTAAAAATTTAATCATCTCTATTCTAATAGAATTTTTATTTTTATAGAAAAATAAAATTTATTCATCATCAAAGTGTTAATGACTTTTAGAGATTTAACTAATTATCTTAATAATTTATAACGTTTTTAAATCCGATACCAGAATTATCCTACCTACTTTTATCCAAAATTTTGAATACTAAAAAGTAAAAAAGCCCCGAATGGAGCTTTTTAAATTGAGGTTTTAACCTAATTTATTGACTAATTTTAGCGGTAATACTTTCATTGCCAAACCGAGGGGCAACCAAGGCCATTTCGGCACATAAGCTTTGACTGGTGCTTTCTCAATTTCTTCTGCCAATAAGCGTGAACCCGTTTTCTCATCCACTTCAAATGGTAATTTTTTCGCGCCTTCATTAATTTCAGTACGAATATAGCCTGGGAAAATGGTCGTGACTTTAATTGGTGTATCAATTAGCTCAGCACGAATGCCTTCAGCCAGATGTGCAACCCCAGCCTTACTTGCGCCATAAGCGGTCAAGTGTTTTGGCATACCACGCATTGCGCTCATCGATGAAATCATTACCAGATGACCGGAGTTTTGTGCGCGGAAAATTTCCACTGCAGCTTCACATTGTGCCAATGCAGAAATAAAGTTGGTTTCGACAGTGGCTTTATTGATTGCAAAATTACCTTTACCAATCCGGCGGCCTTCACCTACACCGGCATTGACAATAATTCGGTCAATGGTGCCAAAGTCTTCTTTAAAGGCACGGAAAACCTCAAAAACCTGATCATAATTGGTCACATCCAGTGTTTTGGCAATGACTTTAATATCATATTGGCTTTCGAGTTCTTGCTTCAAAGTTTCCAGACGTTCCAGACGACGTGCACAAATCGCCAGGTTATACCCTTTTTTTGCAAATTCACGTGCCATACCGGCACCAATCCCTGAACTTGCACCAGTAATTAAAATCGTTTTAGCCATATTTTTACCCTATCCCTTTATTTTTTCTAAGGTGTTTTATCTTCAATAATTTTTAAATCCAGGTTAGCAGGTCTGGACGCTGTGCTTTAATAAAATGATGTTCATTCAAGCTGAGTAGCTGGGGTTCATTTCCGACCAGACGTAATGTAGTAATGCTGGTATTGGTAATTGCCCAGTTTAAAGCGAAAGTTTTCTCCGGACTCAGACCCAGGATTTTGCCTACCGCTACAGAGATGACGCCACCTGAGGTATACACGATTGCATAGCGCGGTTTAGTTTGCGCAAGCTGATCACATAAGTTCTGCAAACCGGTTTCTACGCGGCTTTTAAAATTTGGCCAGGATTCATCATATTCATGGTGATAATCATCACAGGTCCAGCGAGCAATCGCTCCACTAAAGATCTTGCTCAGATAATCTCGCGGATTGGCATGTTCTGAGACATCCTGCTTAAGCAGTTCAGGCTGATTAAAACGCGGTTCATAACGGGCAAAGACCTGCTGATGATTAAACTCATTCCAGGCACTATCGGTCAAAATCTCGCTTTCAGGAAAACATTCATCTAAAGATAACTGTGCCGTCTGTTGATGACGTTGCATAGAACCAGCCACTACATACGGTGCTTCTTTCAGAATTTCATCAAAATAACGACCGAGCAATTTTGCCTGTAGTTCCCCATTTGGCGAAAGCTGATCATAACTGGCTGCCCCGAAAGATGCCTGTCCATGCCGGATCAAGTAAATGGTGGTCATTTTGGCATTAACTCTTTAAATTTCAGGATATATTTTTGTGCAATGTCATTGGCTTCAAGCTTTTGTAGACCAATCAGTTTTAAGGCACGAATATGCAAGGCATGAATGACTACCCAAAAATCCTTAAAGGCTGGATTGTTGGTTTGTTTGTGGTAATAACGATAATAGATCTGCTGAGCAATTACCGAGAGACGGAAAATCCCAAACACTTCATAGAATGTCCAGTTTTCCGGTTGCAGACCGGTTTTCTCCAAATAGTAATCCACCACTTCTTTACGGGTAAACATACCTTTTAAATTGGTCGGCTGGCGACGTGTTGCTTTAAAAATGGCATTGTCCGTATCTTCTACCCAATAAGCCAAGGCAGAACCCAAGTCCATCAGCGGATCACCCAGGGTGGCCATTTCCCAGTCCAGCACCCCAATAACTTCAGTTGGATTTTCTGGATCCAGAATGACATTATCAAAACGCCAGTCATTGTGAATGACACAAGTTTTAGAATCAGATGGAATATTATCTTTCAGCCAGTTACGCACGTATTTAAAAGATGGAACATTTAATGTTTTGGCTTTTTCGTAACGTGCATCCCAGCCTTCTACCTGACGACGGCAATAGCCTTCACCTTTGCCTAACTTTTCCAGTTCTGTACCAGTGTAAGGAACCTGATGCAGTTCGATCAGTTTATCAATCACATTAATACATAAAGTATGGATATCTGATTCAGTCAGTTGCAGTTCAGATGGCAGTTTGGCACGCGGAATAATACCTTCAATGCGTTTCATTACATAGAAGTCACAGCCAATGACTGATTCGTCCTGACAAAGTGCCACCATTTCAGGTACGACTGGATAATGGCCAGCCAAGGCTTTTTGTACATGATATTCACGTGCCATGTCATGCGCAGATTTGGCTTTAGTCCCTTGAGGCGGACGACGTAAAATTAAATCGGCATTGGCATACTGCAAACGATAAGTCCAGTTTGAAGCTCCACCTGAATATTGAGTAAGCTCTAAAGGACCTTCTACATTTACTCCTTGTTGATTTAACCAATCTGTGATGGCCTGTACATCCAGTTCCTCACCTTCACGAACTGATCCACCTACATCAATGACCGCCATAATTTTTCCTTAAAATCTTCTAATACGTTGCAATGTTCTATATAAAGCCAGCTTATTTTTTACGACGTGTGCTATAACCGCGTTTTGCCAGTTCCAGTTTGGCAATCATGCCTTTATGCACTTCATCCGGGCCATCGGCCAGACGTAAGGCACGGGCTTGGGCAAAGAATCCGGTCAGCGGTGTATCACGAGAAACACCCGCACCACCGTGGATCTGAATCGCCATATCCACGACTTTTTCCAGCACACTTGGCGCAACGACTTTAATTGCAGAAATTTCAGTCAGTGCTGCCATATTCCCTAAAGTATCCATTTTATAGGCAGCATACAAGGTTAATAATCGAGCCTGATCAATGGCAACACGAGCTTCAGCCACACGTTCCAGGTTACCGCCCAGTTTTAAAATCTCTTTACCAAATGCGGTACGGCTCATACCACGGTCAATCATCAACTCTAATGATTTTTCAGCAGCACCGATGCAACGCATACAATGGTGAATACGGCCTGGCCCTAAACGGCCTTGGGCAATTTCAAAGCCTTGACCTGCACCGCCAATAAAATTCGAAACTGGAACACGAACATTATCAAAGCTGACTTCGCCGTGGCCATGTGGCGCATCATAGTCACCAAAGACTGGAAGCATCCGTTCGATTTTTACGCCTGCAGTATCGACTGGAACTAAAACCATGGAATGCTGATGATGACGGTCTTTGGTCTCATCCGGTGTATGTGCCATAAAGATAATGATTTTGGCATTTGGATCACCAAGGCCTGAAGACCACCATTTACGGCCATTCAAGACAATCTCATCACCTTCAACCACCGCCGTCGCCTGCATATTAGTAGCATCACTTGAAGCCACTGCAGGTTCAGTCATACAGAACACTGAACGGATTTTCCCTTCCAGAAGTGGCATCAACCATTGCTGTTTTTGTTCTTCAGAACCATAGCGCCACAATACTTCCATATTGCCACTATCTGGCGCATTACAGTTAAAGACGGTAGGTGCAATTAAGCTTCGTCCAGAAAGTTCAGCGATATGCGCATATTCCTGAACGGATAATCCCTGACCTAATTCTGGACAAGGCAAAAACATATTCCAGAGACCTGCCGCTTTGGCTTTATCTTTCAATGTTTCAAGTTCTGCCGGCCATTGCCATTTGGTCCAGTCACCGCCTTGATTCAGTTCATGCACCTGATGCCAGAAATCAGCCTCGACAGGTTCAATTTCATCAGTAATAAACTTTTTTGTTCTATTTAAATAATCCTGTGCACGTGCTGACAGCTCAAACATTGCTTTATCCCTCTGAATATTCTAATTCATACGCTTTACAACACCTTAACCCAAAACTTATTATGAATAAAATGATTTAATTCCATATAGTAGTATGCATAGTATTCATTCAAAAACCGTGATGGATCTACGAAATTTTCATCGTATTGATATTAATCTTTATCCACTTTTTATTGCCATTTACGAACAAAACAGTATTTCTAAAGCTGCGCAAATTCTATCGATAAGCCAGTCAGCGGCCAGTCATGCTTTACAACGTTTAAGACAGCATTTACAAGATGATTTATTTGTGCGAACTGGTAGCAAGATGCAACCTACGCCGTTTGCGGATCAGATCTATCCTGAAATTAAAAATGCACTTTTTGCGATTCAGAATATTTCGATGCAGCATCAGCAATTCAGACCGGAATCGATTCATAGCTTAAAAATTGCTGTACATGATGAAATTGAACCCATGATATTTCCAAAACTGGTTCAACATTTTCAAAAAATTAACTTGGATCTTCAGTTGAGTAGCATGAAACTCGACCGTAAAAATATTGCTGCAGATCTCGCCTCTCAACAGGTCGATTTTGTTATTGATCTGGAGCAAAGTATTAGTGAAAAAATTCAGTTTGAACGACTGGTACAGGATGAATTCGTGGTCTGTACACAACGAACAGAAATGAATGAACAGATTTATCTGGCCTCACCTCATATTGGCGTTTCCTCACGCCGTACGGGAGTTTTAGTTGAAGATATATATTTAAGTCGAAAACATTATTCCCGACAGATTTTTTTACGTTGTCAGCACTATTCCACAGCCCTGCAAATTCTGGAACAGCAAAAGACTGCCATGCTGACAATTCCTAAAAATGTTTTGACTCATCTACAGTTAGCAAACTGTCTGAATATTTTTGACGTTCCTGTACAACTGCCGAAAATTAATATGGGGATGTATTGGCATAAAGATTTGCAGGAGAATAAAAGACATCAATTTTTGAGAAATGAAATTTATAAAATTTTTGCTTAGGCTATTTATGAGATGATTTAAAATTGCTTAGGCTATTTTTACTATCAGGTTTTAGGATTAAGGTTGGCTTGGTTTTATACTGCTTAGGCTATTTTATCGGTACAAAACAAAACACCGATTGATGGCTTTTTAAGCCCTATGCGGAGTCGCTTTGATCTAAAATGGCTCAACTTTTAGCTGTGTTTATGCGGCTGTTTTTGCTGATTTGGATCTTACCCTTGTTACATCTCTCCACTACCTGGCAAATTGTGCTGGGCTTCGTACTTCTGTGTTTTTCCTATTATCTGCTGCATAAAATTACGGTGTATTTAAAGGACCTATTTCGCCCCTTTAAGAAAGGTAAGAAATATTGGTGCCGGGTAAGTGCGGTCAGTGATGGTGACACCCTCACCTGCTACCGTTTTAATATCCGTCGCTCTGAGACCAAATTACGTTTTGCCTATGTCGATGCACCTGAATCTTCACAGGCCTATGGTAAGGAATCACTACGCCTGGTTCAAAGTATGGTTAAAAATAAAATGATTCGGGTACAAATTACGGATATTGACCGTTATGGTCGCTGTGTCGGTGTGGTCTATCGTTATCGCAAGAATATCAATGAAGAGATTGTGAAACGTGGTGCGGCATGGGTTTATGAGGAATATATCCGGGATAAAAACCATTTACGCTATATGATGGAACTACAGAATAAAGCCAAAAAGCAGAAAAAAGGATTATGGAAAAATAGCCGCCCTGTCCGTCCAAGTGTTTATCGTAAACAGATCAAAGCCTCATCTTGATATTTTAAAAATCAAAAATTTAGCCTATAAAAAGGGATTTGTACTAACAAATCCCTTTTCTTTGTTCATTTAATATACCTAATAGGCCAAATGCACCAGAAAGCGGAATGCCCCTGCAATAAGTGCTAGTGTCAAAAAACCTGCAAGCCATAAGCCGACAAACCATACTATCTGTTTGCGTGTCATAACTGCTCCTTAATGATAACCATCATCTCCAACACGTACCTTGTGTCGGAATACCCAATAGGACATACAGGTATAAATCACGATAATCGGAATCAGAATCAAGGCACCAATCAAGGCAAATAACTGACTATTTTCATGTGCCGCTGCCTGCCAGATCGTGACTGATGGCGGAATAATATATGGCCACAGACTAATCAGAAAACCGGTATATGCCAGGAATACCAGCACCAGCATATAGGAAAATGGACCTAGTTCACTGCGTCTTTTACAGGCGCGTAAGGCCAGCCAGGTAAACAATATGACCAAGATCGGTACGGGCATAAAGTAGGTAAATTGTGGCTGGCTGAACCAACGCTCCGCAATTTGCGGATGGGTCAACGGCGTATAAACGCTGACAGCACCTAAAATAATCAGTAAGGCTATAATCAGCTTCGGCATCAGTTTAAACATGCGATCCTGTAAATCATCACCGGTTTTATAAATGAGCCAGCCACAGCCTAATGCTGCATATAGCACCACGACACTGATTCCTGTAAAGATACTGAAGGGGCTAAGCCAGTCCAAACCACCACCCACATAGACACCATTTCGCGTTTCAATTCCCTGAATATATGCACCCAGAATCATTCCCTGTAAGAAACTGGTGACGATCGATCCCCCAATAAAGGCTTTATCCCACCAGTGTTTGCTTTTATTCGCCTTAAAACGGAACTCAAAAGCAACACCACGAAAAATCAAGGCGATCACCATCAGGATAATGGGCATATATAGCGCTGAGAGTACCGTCGAATAAGCCAATGGAAAGGCAGCAAATAATCCAGCGCCCCCTAGAACCATCCAGGTTTCATTACCATCCCAGACCGGAGCGACCGTATTCATCATGACATCGCGTTCATCCTGATGCGGGAAGAATGGAAATAGAATGCCAATGCCCAGATCGAAACCATCCAGAATGGTATAGACCAGTACACCCAGTCCAATAATCGCAATCCAAATTAATGATAAATCAATCATTTTTTATCCTCCTGATCCGGATGTTCAGGAACCTCTTCAATACGTTCGCGAATACTGCTCAATGGTCGACGAGAAGCCTGAACCACATCGCTATCCGATTCATGGTGTGGTCTGGAATGAATAAATTCTGGACCTCTATGCATTAGGCGCAACATGTAGAAAATTCCTATGCCAAAAACAACGCAGTACACCACCACAAAGATAATCAGGGTCAAACCAACCTGTTCAGCAGACACTGGCGATAATGCATCCTTGGTCCGCATAATGCCGTAAACGACCCAAGGCTGACGGCCGACTTCTGTGGTAAACCATCCTGCCAGCATGGCAAGAAATCCGGATGGCCCCATGATGAGTGCAAAACGATGCAGACCACGTGACTCATAAAAACGTCCTCGGGTACGTGACCATAACCCCCATAATGCAAGCAGGAGCATCAACATACCCAGCCCGACCATAATCCGGAAACTCCAGAACACGACCAGTGAATTGGGTCGATCTTCAGGCGCAAAATCTTTAAGCCCCGTGACTTTTCCATCCATAGAGTGCGTCAGAATCAGGCTACCCAATTTAGGAATACCAATTGCATATTTGGTTTCTTCAGCTTGCATGTCTGGAATCCCAAACAGGTATAAAGGCATTCCTTCATCATGATTGGTTTCCCAATGGCCTTCCATCGCGGCCAGTTTGGCTGGCTGATGTTCAAGCGTATTCAGACCATGCATATCCCCCACAAAAATCTGTAAAGGTGCAAGTGCCAGAATCAGCCACATGGCCATGGAAAATGAAGTTTTGACTAAAGGATCTCGACGGCCCTTGATCAGATGCCATGCCGCTGTTGAGGCTACAAGTAAGGCCGAAACCAGAAAGGCGGCCATTGCCATATGGGCCAGACGATAAGGAAAAGACGGGTTAAATACGATCGCTACCCAGTCCTGCGGGACGATCAGGCCATTTTCAATCGCAAAACCTTGTGGGGTCTGCATCCAGCTATTGGAAGATAAAATCCAGAACATGGAAATACAGGTGCCGATTGCGACCATTAAAGTGGAGAAAAAGTGCGCTCGTGGGCCAACCCGATCCCAGCCAAAGAGCATGATGCCCAGGAATCCGGCTTCTAAAAAGAACGCAGTTAAAACTTCATAAGCCAGCAAGGGTCCGGTCACACTTCCAGCGACCCGGGAAAACTCACTCCAGTTGGTTCCGAACTGATAGCTCATTACCACACCGGATACGACGCCCATACCAAATGCGACGGCGAAAATTTTGACCCAAAACTTGAACAGATCCTGAAAAATCGGATTTTTAGTCTTTAACCAGCGCCATTCCAGAATAGCCAAAAAACTTGCTAATCCGATTGAAATTGCAGGAAAGATAATATGAAAAGATACAGTAAAGGCGAACTGTATTCGTGCTAACTCTAATGCAGTTAAACCCAGAGTCATAAACTTCACCTATGCAGTGTTATTTGGCATATCTGCCCTTCAGTTATTAAGTGATGGATTTTTCTAGTGCTTAGGTAGCTTAGGCTGAATCATTCTTAAAAGTATGTAGTCTTTTGTTGATTGTTTTTTAATCAGGTTAAAGACTTGTAATAACTTAGTCAAAAAGACGTTAACCATGCAAAAATTTTCAAAATTTCCCTCTTGTCTAATTGAATAAAGAGGCGTAAATTAGGCACAATTTAGTTAGCCAGGTTAACTATATGTTTCAATCCTCTTCCAGATTTCGTTCACTGTTGCTGCGTTGCGCACGACTCATGAGTGATGAAATCAATACGATTTTATTATCCTCCCAACTTAATTATTCCTTATGGCAAGTGCTCTATACCATTCAATCCCAACAGCAATGCACGCTGGTTGATATTTCAAGCTATTTAAATGTTTCAAAACCAAGCATTACCAAACGTATCCAGCATTTAAGTGAACTCGACTTAATCTGCCAGATCGAAACCGAAGATAAACGTCAAAAATTATTTAAACTCAGCGAGCAAGGGGTTAAAACCTTTAACCTGTGTTCCAAACAGATTGATGCTTTTGAAGATCACTTACTGCAACAGATTGATGCAGATGATCTGCAAAGCAGTAAAAACACTTTGGTACAGCTGATTCAGCAATTACATCCTTCATCTCAGGAAACACCACAATGAGCCAAGATCAAGCCCGCTTATGGACCCCTAATTTCGTCCTGGTCAGTCTGGTTAATTTCCAGCTCGTTCTGGTGTTTTACCTGCTGGTGATTGTGATTGTCGGTTTCTCGGTCGCTGAACTGGGAGCATCGACTGCACAAGCCGGTCTGGTATCCGGTCTGTTTATTGTCGGAACACTAATTGGACGCTTATTTATTGGGAAATTGCTGAATCGTCTAGGACTGAAAAATACCCTGGTGATTGGCCTGACTGGCTTTTTGTTATTTTCCGGACTTTATATGATTCCGGCCAAACTAGAAGTGTTATTGGGTATTCGTCTGATCCACGGCTTTATGATGGGTATGGCCTCTACCGTACTCGGCACAGTAATTGCGCAAACCATTCCGGCAACACGACGTGGTGAAGGTATCGGTTATTTCAGTATGAGCAGTACGCTTGGTACGGCGATTGGTCCTTTTGTCGGGATTTGGCTGATGACGAATTTTAATTATCAGGTGATTTTTATCTTCACCACTATCGTTGCGCTCAGCTGCCTGATCTGCGGTCTGTTAATCCAGCCGCCGCGCCTTAAAGCGAGTGGTACATCAATTTCCTCTGTTCCACAATCTGCCAGTAAACTCGCTCAATATGTAGAGCCCAATGCCTTGCCGATTGCAGTGATTGTCCTGCTGGTGGCTACCTGTTATTCAGGCGTACTATCCTTTATTCACTTCTATGCCAAGGACATCAATCTGGTCGAAGCAGCCTCATTCTTCTTCCTGATGTATGCCTTTGCTATTCTGCTGTCGCGTCCTTTTACTGGCCCATTAATGGACCGTAAAGGTGAAAACATCATTATCTACCCCGCAATCGTGATTATGGCAGTAGGTATTCTGATGCTGAGTCAGACACAAAACTCTGTGATGTTACTGGCGAGTGCCGCGTTATTAGGTTTTGGTTTCGGGAATATCCAGTCCGTGTGTCAAACCATTGCT
The DNA here is from genome assembly GCF_013417475.1 of Acinetobacter sp. YH12249. Classification (NCBI taxonomy): domain Bacteria; kingdom Pseudomonadati; phylum Pseudomonadota; class Gammaproteobacteria; order Moraxellales; family Moraxellaceae; genus Acinetobacter; species Acinetobacter sp. YH12249. The sequence goes on from NZ_VPDX01000002.1 coordinate 195,121, forward strand.
GTGAAAAGTACCACCTTGCAACGGATGGGTCTCGCCACCTCAACCTTCTTTATTGCACTGGATGCAGGTCTTGGTTTCGGCCCTTATTTCCTCGGTATGCTGCTGGATCAGGTGGGTTATCGTCAGCTTTATTTGTTTTCCGCAGTGCTTACCTTTAGTTGTCTGATCTGGTATTACCTGCTGCATGGCCGCAAGGTTAAATCGACCTCAGTCAAAGCTTAAACCAGCTGATTCAAAAATTTTTAAACGGGCATTTAGCCCATTTTTTATATCTCAATCTTTTAAATGACACTTATTTTTATCATTATAAAATATATAGTTTACATAATGTTAAATATATATTACATTTTGAATGATGTTGGAGTAAAGACATGTTAAAGAATGACATCATCGTGTTCCGTGCTAAAAAACGTTGGACACAACAACAGCTTGCTGATGCAGTGGCAGTCAGCCGCCAAACGATTGCCGCATTAGAAAAAGAGAAGTACAACCCTTCCTTGATTCTGGCATTCAAGTTAGCAAATGCACTTGAAACGACGATTGAGGAACTGTTTAGTTATGCCGAGGAAGTAACATGACACTATATTGGGTATTGATGGCTAGTATCTTAAGTATTGTGGTGGCTGTGATTTGCTGTGAAATATATAAAATACGCTTTGAATGCTCACAGGAAGCCAAAGACGAAAGAGGAACAATGATTTTATTAAAGCAGAAGTCATTATCCTATAACATTTTATTTTTGGGGATTAGTTCAGCCTTTTTGATCATCATCGGATTTGAAGGCTTCGGACTAAAATGGTTAGAACGTGAAGTTTTTATTTACTGGATTATGTTCACCGGCTTCTTGCAAAGCATCGCTTCAACCATTTATACGCATTATTTACGTAAAGATATCTTTAGCTAATATGTATGCCAAGAGAGCTTTTCGAATCTCTCTTTTTGTCAAAATCTAGAAACGTCGACTAAAACGACGGCGATATTCTAAAGGTGTTAACCCTGTTTTCTTATAAAATAAACGCCGAAATGAACTTGGATCCTGATAGCCGACATTTTGCATAATCAGATCTATGGCCTGATCGGTTTCCTCAAGCCGTTTGCGTGCCGCTTCAATACGAATGGCTTGCAGATACTGATTCGGTGCAATATTTAGCGCCTGCTTAAAATGCCGGATTAAAGTACGAGTGGTGACATTAAAACGTTCTGCCAGCGCATTTAAAGTAAATTCTTCATGAAAATGCTGCTCTAACCAGTCCTGAACTTTTTGCACCAGTTCATCATGATGAGGTTGACCAATCTTCATTAATGAATAAGACAATTGGCTATCACGTCGATAATCAATTACAAAGGATTTGGCAGATTGCATGGCAACTTCAAAACCATAGAAACGTTCAATCAGATGCAAGCCTAAGTCAAACCAGGCCAAGCCTCCACCTGCACAGTAAATATTCTGATCCCGGCTAATCATCAGATCGGCATTGAGTTTGACCTGAGAATAACGTGCACGAAACATGTCCTGAAAGCCCCAATGCGTTGTCGCCACACGACCATCTAAAATACCAGCTTCTGCCAGAAAGAAATTCCCGGTGCAGTTTCCAGCGATTAAGGTGGATTGTGCATGAGCAGAAGTTAAAAACTGAATCAGGTCTGGATTTTCATCCAGTACCTCTTGTATAGGTGCGGCGATGGTCGGCACTACCAGAATATTTGCTGTTTGAATTTCTTGATATGAACAATGAGCTGGTAATTCCAGGCCGTTAATACAACGAATTGGTTGTCCATCTGGACTGGCGATCCTGACTTTAAACAGGCGTTGCACATTTTGCTGCTGAATCCGATTCCAGCTGACGCCAGCCATGGCGAATAAGTCGACGACACCTGTAATTGCTGAAGCCAAAGCACCATCAAAGCCTAAAATCACTACCTGTTGCATATTGTTCTATTTGTCGCTTTTCACCCGTTTCATGTCATTATTGACAATCCTCCTTGATAAATGCAACTGTTAGTCTTGATGCTATCTCAAGGATTGCACATTCAGGACTATACCGTGACTCAGCTGATTAATGATAAAGACCTCAATTTTCTGCTTTATGATGTTTTCAAACTCGAAGCCTTAACTGAACTGGAACGCTATCAGGACCATGACAAAAATACTTTTGATAGCATCCTAGAAACGGCAAAAGGCATCGCGACCGATTATTTTGCGCCGCATAATACCAAGGCTGATCATCATGAACCGAGCTTTGATGGCAAACAGGTGAAGACCATTGATGAAGTAAAAATAGCATGGCAACAATTTGCTGATGCTGGTCTACTCTGCGCCCAGCATGATTACGCAGACGGCGGCATGCAATTGCCGACTTTGGTGAATATGGCCTGCAATGCCTATTTCATGTCAGCGAATCCTTCGACTGTTGCCTACTCTTTTCTGACAGCCGCTGCAGCAAATCTGATTCAAGCCTTTGCCTCTCCAGAACAAAAACAAATGTTCTTGCCGCATATGCTTAGTGGCCGCTTTGCCGGAACTATGGCGATGACCGAACCGAACGTGGGTTCCTCTTTGGGTGATCTGACCACTAAAGCGATTCCTCAGTCAGATGGAAGCTACAAAATTAAAGGCCAGAAAATGTTTATTTCTGGCGGTGATCAGGACATTACTGAAAATATTGTGCATCTGGTTCTGGCTCGTATCCAGGATGCTCCACAAGGCGTAAAAGGCATTTCCCTATTCATCGTGCCGAAATTCAAAACCAATACAGATGGAACTGTAGGTGAATCCAATGATGTACAGTTAGCTGGCCTGCTACACAAAATGGGCTATCGTGGTACCACTTCCACAGTTCTAAGCTTTGGGGAAAACGATAATTGCTTAGGCTATTTAATTGGTGAAGCGGGGCATGGCTTAAAATACATGTTCAAGATGATGAATGAAGCGCGCGTTGGTGTTGGCCTCGGTGCAGCCATGATCGGTTATCGTGGTTATCTGGAGTCTCTGGACTATGCTAAAAACCGTCCTCAAGGCCGTCCGGTTCATGAAAAAACACCTGACGCTAAACCTGTGAATATCATTGAGCATACGGATGTCAAACGTATGCTACTGGCACAAAAATCTTATGTTGAAGGTGCTTTGGCGCTGTGCTTATTTGCAGCTCGTTTAATTGATGAACATCAGGCTGCACAAGATGAAGAGAGTGCCATTTTACTCGATCTCATTATACCAGTGGTCAAGTCCTTCCCTTCCGCCTATGGTCCTAAAGCCAATGATCTAGCGATTCAGGTCTTGGGTGGTGCGGGCTATACGCGTGAATATCCGGTTGAGCAATGCTATCGGGATAACCGTCTTAATCCGATTCATGAAGGCACTTATGGGATTCAGTCTCTGGATCTATTAGGCCGTAAACTCTGGCAGCACAATGGCAAAGGCCTGACCCTGCTCATGCAACGCATCCAGAAAACCTTGTCTGAAATTCAGGATGGCAAGTTAACAGAACTGGCAGATGTCTATAAACAGCATCTTGTCACTGTGCAAAAAACCACACAGGTTTTAGGTCAGGCTCTGCATCAAGACAAAGTTAGTGAAGCTTTGGCCAATTCTGGGCTATATCTGGATATGATGGGCAAAACTATTATCGCGTGGTTGTGGCTGGAAATGGCCAATCAGGCTCAACTTAAATTTGGCACATCTTCTCAACAGGAAGATCAAGCCTTTCTGGCCGGTAAAATTCAGGCAGCTCAATATTTTATTCATTGGGAACTGCCTGAAATTGAACATCAGGCCAAATTACTGATGAACTTCGATGACACCTGTTTGAAGATGCAGAGTGATTGGTTCTAAATAAAACTCAATAAAAAATGCGCCTCGAATGGCGCATTTTTATTTGTTTACATCATCAAGCTGCAGCGTCTTTTAGACCAAATCTCTTAAGCAGCTTGGCACGCTTCGAAGGCAGAATATTTGCTTTAGTTAAATCGCCTTGATAATGTTGATACACACGTTGATCCATCATCTTGTACCACAATGGTGGAATCAGTGCCGGTATCAGCATGGTGGCATAACCACTTGGTAATTCTGGTGCTTCATTAAAATGTCGCAATGCCTGAAATGGTCGGCTTGGATAGGCATGATGATCCGAATGGCGTTGTAACTGGTACAGGAACAGGTTGGTCACAATGTTGTTATTGTTCCAGCTATGTTCGGGCAAGGTTCGCTCATAGGTACCATCTGCTTTTTGCCCGCGTTTTAATCCATAGTGTTCGATATAATTCACGATTTCAAACAGGCTGATGCCATAGAGGGCCTGGGTCAGCGTATAAGGAATAATTTTCTTGCCATACATTTTCAGCATCAAGGCATGATAGCCCGCACTCATCGCCCAGCCATGAAACAGCTCATTTTCCTGACTAAAGAATTTTAAGCCTTTACGTTCCAAACGTCTTTTTTCTATCTCAATTGCTGATTTCAAGCCACCCAATACAGTACGTGGCCAGAAACGGTAGAAGGATTCACCCATTTTCGAAGATGCCGGGTCTTCTGGCGTCGCCACCCGTTTATGATGTCCATAAGGATGCTCAATCCGGAAATGGTTATAAGCCAGCGGCATCAGGCTGGCATGTGACCAGTAGTGATCTTTTTTCTGAGGACGGTGGCTTAGCTCGTGCGCAGTATTCACGCCGATTCCATTAATCGCCCCCATAGATATGCCAAGTAGAACCTGATCGACCAGAGAAACATTAGGACGGGATACGACATAGCCTGCAAAAGCATTGGCAGCCATTTGCAATGGGATAAACATCTTCACGATCCGGTCATAATAAGGATCTTTGACCAATGCCTGAATCTGCTCATCATTTGGATTATTGGCATCATCACCAATTAAAGCATCTAATGTTGGGATAATCACATGTAATAATAAAGGCCCACCCATCGCAAAGACTTTTTTAGTGGCTTTGGGACCAAAATGATAGCCAGCCAGAATTCCCATACCGATCACAGGCAAACCGGGACTGAGCAGCCAGCCAAAACGTTTTTTATCCAGTTGGACACCTTTCAGCGCTGACGCATCCTGCGTGAACTGAGCTTTGCTAATTTGTGCAGGGGCATTCATTGCGACCCTCCTTTTTTATGTTACTCTGCACATATAGTTGAATATTTCAGCATTAGCGAACAGTATTGAACGTCCAGAAAAACTATGTCAGCGTCTTTGGCGCATTAGGCCAAATCTTGGCCTTAAATCACAGGACTGGGCTATTTAAATTTAATTAAATGAATTAAAACAAAAGAATAGAGTCAGGCATGGATGCTTTAAGTAAAATTTTTGATGATATTCATCTGGAAAAATCCGAATATCTCTACCTCAATGTGTTTCATCCAGGCGGGTTTGATTATCAGTATGAACCGTCCATGCTGGCTTATGTATTATTACAGGGTCAAGCGCAATTAATATTCAAAGATGGCGATCTGCTTGAGCTGCAACAAGGCGATCTGGTGTTATTGCCTGCTGGTTCTGCCCATCGGATTTCTAGTCCCGGTAATGCGGATTTTTCTGAACATCATTCGATCAACTCTTATTTTCAGACTCATGCACAGCAATGTGTGGATCTCAATATCACCCATTCAGCAGAACGCAGTTTTATCCTGGCGATTCGTTCCAATCTGGATATCCAGATGGCGAAACCGCTACTGAGTGCTTTACCTAAATTTCTGCACATTCAGCATATTCTGGGAGATACAGCACCAGAGTGGTTACAGGTTGGTTTGCAATTTCTGGCATTGGAAACCCAGCAACTTCGTCCGGGACGGGACAAGATTCTGGATCATCTGGTCAGTATTTTACTGATTGAATGCGTGCGAAATTATATTTTGAATCTGGAAAATGCTTCGAGCTGGCTGAATGCTCTTTCGCATCCTGAACTATCTAATGCCTTGGCAGCAATTCATGGCAAACCCGAACAGCCTTGGACCGTAGAAAGCCTGGCTGAACAATGCCATATGTCGCGTTCCAAATTTGCCCAGCTGTTTGCCCAGATTGTTGGTGAGCCACCATTGGCTTATCTGCAACAGCATCGACTTCGCCTGGCAGCACAATATCTCAGAAATAGCGGATTTAGCATTCAGCAGATCGCCTATCTGGTGGGCTATTCTTCGGAAACGGCGTTTAGTCAAAGCTTTAAAAAACAGTTTGAACAAACCCCGACCCGATACCGTATTGCCTGTCAAAAAAGCAAGACGCCTTTATTGGACTAAGGCTAGTACCGCTTTGACAGGATCTTCACTGTTGCCGGAAAGCAGCTGCTTGTGCATGGTGAGATGCTGCATCACCTGAATTTGAGCTGCTTCAATATCCATCAATTTTTCAATTTCAGCAGCCAGGTTTTCAGGCGTTGCTTCTGACTGGATTAATTCTTGAATGACTTTTTTACCAGCAATGATATTTGGCAACGAGAAATAAGGAATTTTGACCAGCAATTTGGCAATCTGATAAGTCAGCCAGTGCAATTTATAAAAGGTCACCATCGGACGATGCAATAACATGGCTTCCAGTGTCGCAGTGCCTGAAGCTAACGCAATGATATTAGATGCATTCATCACCTGACGGCCAATTTTTGATTCACTACTGGTATTTTCCATCAGGCGGATATGTGCTTTTAAACTGTCCGGATATTGTGCCAGCAAGTTTTCAATCTGCTGTTTACGCATCTCATTAATGGCGGGAATCAGAAACGTATAATCCGGATATTTCTGATGCAGAATTTTGGCTGCATCCAGTACCAATGGTCCTAAGCGTTCAATTTCACCACGGCGGCTACCTGGCAGCAGTGCAATATATTTTTGTGCAGGATCTAAGCCCAGTTCTGCCTGCGCTTCAGCCAGATTATTGTCTAGGGGTAACTGACTTGCCAATGGATGACCGACAAAAGCTGCCGGAACATCCCATTTTTTGAAAAATGCTTTTTCAAATGGAAACAGGCACAGTACCAGATTAATGCTGGCCTTGATGCCATGCACACGTCCCTGACGCCATGCCCAGACCGAAGGACTGACATATTGCACGGTCTTAATCGGTAACTGTTTTTGCTTCAGGGTCTTGGAAAGTCGCAAATTAAAATCAGGCGCATCAATTCCAATGAAAACATCGACGGGATCTTTCGTCCAGGTCTCGACCAGACCATCACGAACCGCGAACAGTTTTTTAATATCTATCAGGACTTCAACAATGCCCATGACCGAGAGAATATCCATTGGATAGTAGCTCTTGAAGCCTTCAGCCAGCATTTGCGGCCCGCCAATCCCTTCAAATTCTGCATCAATACCCTGCTCTCGAAAACTACGGATGAGCTTCGCACCAAGCGTATCTCCCGATACCTCTCCCACCACGATTCCGATTTTAAGCTTCCGATTTTGCAAGTGTATTCCCTCAAATGAGACAAATTAATTCCGTTCAGATTCTATCATAAAGCATGATTTGAGCATGCCTAAGTGTTGAACTCACAAATCTTGGCTACCTCAAATAATTAAACTACTGGAATCTGGACAATGCGCGCGCCTTAGCCCAGCTTAAAAATTAAAATAAATTTAAAGCGGCTGATCTTTAAACAAATAAATAAAAAGGCATTTTGCAGAAGCTTTATCAATTTTCATACTTAGCAATAGAAAGGTATGCTAGATGATTCAAATTAAAATATAAATCGGGATGAATTACTTTAAATTTTACGGTCTTTATCTCTTTTTAGAATAAGCAAATCAATAATCAAGACAACGACTTATATTTAAAAGTCATAAGATATGCTCGTTTTTTGATTTTGGCATATATGCATGTTTGGTCCGATTGAATTTATTTTAGCAGGTGTATTGGTTGGTTTCTGTGTTGGGATTACCGGTGTCGGTGGCGGTTCGTTGATGACCCCAATCCTGATTACACTGCTTCGGGTTGAACCGCATATCGCGATTGGTACAGACCTTCTTTATGCCGCAATTTCTAAATTCTGTGGTTCACTGGTTCATGCCAAGAAAATGAATATTGTCTGGCCTATTGTGATCTGGCTGGCGATCGGCAGTATCCCTGCCTCATTTGTGACCCACTGGGTACTAGAGAATTATCTCAGTCAATCGACACATTATAAAGCAACGCTGACCATGGTATTGGGCTTTATGCTGACCCTTACTGGTGCATCTATTGTATTCCGCAATTCTATTGAAAAGTTCTTTAATAAATACCGCAAACAAGAACTACCTGACATGACTCAGGATTTAGACAAAGTTGACTTTAAATCTGGCAATAAACGTGTCTTGATCGTGATTATGGGGATTGTACTGGGCGTGTTTGTGACCCTGTCATCTGTCGGTGCCGGTGCTTTCGGTATTATGGCCTTGATCCTCATGTTTCCGAATTTACCCATGATCCGCATTATCGGTTCGGATGTAGTACATGCCGTACTTCTAACTTTAGTCGCAGGTCTGGGCCATATGAGTGCAGGTAATGTAGACTTTACTTTATTAGGCTGGTTACTTTGCGGTTCGATTCCAGCGATTGTAATTGGTACGTTGATCAGTTCACGTATGCCAGAGAAAATTATCCGTAAAATTCTTGGGATTACCCTGTTCTGTCTTGGCGTGAATTTCATTGTGAATCCAGTCAAGTCAAAACCGGTGCAACCCGCCCAACCTGAATTGGTAACAACAGCAGAAAAAGCTCCTGCTGTTTAAACTAAATCATGGATTCATCACTTTTTTTTCAAAGAAGTATTCATCTTTTTTATAACAAAGTGACACATCATTCATGTTATATTCAGGCTATTAAACAACCTTTTGTATGATCAAACCAGTGACGGCAATGAATACACTACAGTCAAAACCTATTTCAGCATCAGATATTGATGACGTGAATATCCAAAGCATGATTCCTTTGGTAACACCTGCTCAGTTGAAAGCAGAGTTACCTTTGACTGAAACTGCTTATCAAACCGTACTGCATGGTCGTGAAACGATTCGTAATATCCTGGATGGCAAGGATAAGCGTATTTTTGTAGTAATTGGTCCATGTTCAATTCATGATCCAGCGGCTGCGCATGAATATGCTGAACGTTTAAAAGCTTTAAGCGAAAAAGTAAAAGATAGCCTGTATATCGTAATGCGTGTTTATTTTGAAAAACCGCGTACAACTGTAGGCTGGAAAGGTCTGATCAATGACCCTGATATGAATGACTCTTTCAATATTGAGAAAGGTCTGCGTATCGGTCGTAAACTGTTACTGGAGCTGAATGAACTTGGCCTGCCATGTGCAACAGAAGCACTGGATCCAAACTCTCCACAGTACTATCAGGATCTAATTTCATGGTCAGCGATCGGTGCACGTACTACCGAGAGCCAAACTCACCGTGAAATGTCTTCTGGCCTGTCTTCACCAGTCGGCTTCAAAAATGGTACAGACGGCGGCTTAACTGTTGCGACCAATGCAATGCAATCTGTTAAACATGGTCACAGCTTCCTGGGTCTAAATGACCAAGGTCAGGTTGCGGTGATTCGTACTTCAGGGAATCCATATGCACACGTGGTTCTACGTGGCGGTAATGGCAAACCTAACTACGATGCAGGTTCAGTTGCAGATGCTGAGGCAGCTCTTGCGAAAGCCAAAGTCAGCGGCAAGATCATGATTGATGCCAGCCACGCAAACTCAAATAAAGACCCGTACTTACAACCGCTTGTCTTAAAAAATATTACTGAACAAATTCTTGATGGAAACAAGTCAATTGTTGGTATTATGGTAGAAAGTCACCTGAAAGGTGGCCGTCAGGATATCCCTGCCAATCTTTGTGATCTGGAATATGGAAAATCAGTGACTGATGGCTGTATCGATTGGGAGACCACAGAAAAAGTGTTGCTTGACATGCATGAGGCATTGAAGGACGTTTTACCTAATCGTTAAACGAACTGACAAACGCCATCGACAAGATGGCGTTTTCATTTCTGAACAAGGAAAATTTTATCTGATGAATGAAATTGAAACTGCATTAAGTCAAATTGAAAATTTTCAGTTCATCCATGACCATCTGTTCAGCTCTGGTCAGCCGACAACTGAACAACTGAGGTTGATTAAAGAATACGGCGTATCCACCGTAATCAATGTGGCATTAACAGATAGCGATCATCATCTGTTACATGAAGATAAAATTTGTCTTGATCTTGGCCTGAACTATATCCAGTTGCCGATCTCCTGGGAAACCCCTTCGGATAGCCAATGCCTGCTGGTACTGGATCTGATTGATCATCTGGTCAAAGAACAAATGGTCTGGGTACATTGTACGCAGAATTATCATGTCAGCTGCCTGATGTATTTATATCGACAATACTATATGGATATGGACATGCCGACTGCACAGGAATATCTGCATCAGCTCTGGGAACCGAATGAAACCTGGACCGGTTTAATTCATGCGGTTGCCCTACAGCTGCAAGGCCGTAAAGCAACACAGGAACTGGAATTATCCCTGATTCATCCCAATAACTTCGGTTGATGTTATTTGTAGTGACTGATCAGAACAGTTGCCATAGACAGAATACCTTCCTGACGGCCAGTAAATCCTAATTTTTCAGTGGTTGTGGCTTTAAGACTGATTTGAATCACATCCACATCCAGCACATTGGCAATGCTCTGACGCATTTCCAGGTTATGTTTAGCCAGCTTTGGACGTTCACAAGCTACAGTGATGTCAGCATTATTCAGGCGATAACCACGATCCAAAATTAGCTGATAGACATGCTTTAATAAAACCTTGCTGTCTGCACCTTTAAACTGCGGATCGGTATCTGGAAAATGCTGGCCAATATCGCCTAGCGCCAAGGCACCTAGCAAAGCATCACAAAGTGCATGTAAAACCACATCACCATCAGAGTGTGCTTTCAAGCCATGCGTATGTGGAATCTGAATACCTGCCAGAGTGACAAAATCACCTTCTTCAAATGCATGTACATCCAGTCCCTGACCAATACGAATTTGTGCAATCACTTTTATATCCTTTAGAAATAACTGATTGAAATCTTGTACACGACGTTTCTATTTCGCTATAGTTAGACCTAGCGTAACACAGTGAAAGTATAAGCGATCATGCTACTGAAAACTGATATAAATATGATGAAAATAATGGGACTTTTACTCGGGACAGGCCTTTTTGCTAGCTGTATTCATGCTGAATCGCTGGACTGTAGCAGTCATCATAACAATAACGCAGCCATGAAAAAGATCTGCTCAGCCTCTCTAGATGAACCGCGTGAAAAACTGACTGATCAATATTTTACTGCTTTTCTGATTACAGATGCGCCTGTTCGCTTGTTGCAAGATACCCAGCAGCTATGGAGCACACGTTTACAGCAATGTAAAACGCTGGACTGCTTTAAACAGCAATTTGACCAGCGTCTGGATGACCTCAATATTTATATTTCCTTGAATCAGAGCCTGACTCAACACTATCTGAAGTTTGAACAGGGCCAAATGGCCAAACAGCCGATTCATCTCAAAATTCATCAGCTGACAAAAGACCGCATCAAGATTGAAGGGATCGCTTACCGCAATCCGAATAATCGTGCAGAAACCCAGACCATTCCTTTTCTAGCTTATACCACGACCGAAACTAAAAGCCAGATTACGGATAATGAGCATGACTGCAAATATAACTTTAACTATAGCAAGGCAATTTTGACGGTCAGTACCGAACAAAAAGGCTGTGAGCGCTTTAGTGGTATTTATCGTTTATATGATTAAACAGCTGACTTTTTTTATCTATTGATGTCCTGAATATATATTTAAAAATTTAAACTAGAAATTCCCTCTCCTTAAAGGAGAGGTTTTTATAAAGATTCCCTTTATCCTAACCTTCTTTCTCAGGTAGAAGAAGCTTAATGAATAAATAATTATTTTTTGATCTTTAAAAATAGCCCGTAAGCGGGCTATTTACTTAGGCCGGGTAATGCTGAGCTATTTCCTGACTGATCATCGCTGCGGTTGCCGCTGATAATGTCCAGCCCAAGTGTCCATGACCGGTGTTGTAAAAGACACGTTCCTGTCTACCACGGCGCACCACTGGCATCATGTTCGGCATCATGGGACGCAGACCTGCCCACGGCACCACATGTTCAGTACACAGATCGAAATTGCGTTGTGTCCAGTCAATTAAAGGCTGAATTCGGTCAACACGAATATCCCGATTATAACCATTAAATTCCGCGGTTCCTGCAACACGTAAGCGGTCTTTACCTAAACGTGACAAGACGATCTTGGCGCTCTCATCTAGCAGACTGACCCAAGGAGCATTTTGCTGACTTTGCTCATCATTCAGCTGTACGGTAATTGAATAGCCTTTTACCGGATAGACATTCACTCGCTCACCCAACAGATCTGCCAACTGATAACTGCTTACGCCTGCACATACCACAATGGCATCCGCCTGAATCTCGAGCACATCTTCAGTATTGGCATGCACATTTTCAGGGCTTGGTCTGCATTTAACCGTAATATGCTGTGCTTGGTGATCGACCGCAAATACATCCTGACCAAATTCGAAGTTCACCCCTTTTTTCATACAGGCATTTGCCAGTCCAGTACTGAATTTATGAATATCTCCAGTCGCATCACTCTGGCAATAAAACCCGGCATAATAATCTCCAGTTAATGCAGGTTCAATCTGCTTGATTTCCTCATTGGTAATTGCATTACGTTCTAGACCACCACTACATAGGAGATCATTAACCTTAATCGCGACATCATAATCAGCTTTATTATGGTAGAAATGTAGAATTCCACGTTTTTCCAGATCAAAATCAATCTGCTCAATTTCGGCAATTTCAAACAGGCGTTTTCTGGCCAGTAACGCGAGTCTTACCGTTTCCCGGGTATTGGCTTCATAATTTTTAATATGACCTAGAAATTCCATCAACCAGCTATATTTATGCAGACTAAAAGAAGGATTGAGCAATAGCGGTGCGGTTTTTTGTGACATCCATTTGATGCCTTTCAACACAGTGGCTTTTTGATTCCAGACTTCTGCATTACAGGCAGAAAGTTGCCCGCCATTAGCAAAGGATGTTTCCATCGCGGGATAAAGATGACGGTCAACCACCGTGACCTGATAACCGAGTAAGGTGAGCTCATAAGCTGTTGTTACACCGGTAATGCCTGCCCCCACCACAATAACATGACGCATAGACACCTCTCCTCAATATGTGATGTCTTTCCCATCTGTCATGTGTACCTGAGAGCTTCGGTGACTGCATCATAGCTGTATACAGCAACCTTCCCCCTTCGGTGAGTGATTCAACACTTCTCTCCAGAGTTTAATATATTATTGCAGTCCTTTTGCCTGAGAGTTTCCTGGGACCTTGCTCCTTCGGCGAATGCAGTAGCATTTCTCTCCTGCAATAATATTTTTATTATCCTGAGCAATTTATATACCATCTTATCGGAGACTACAGTTTTTTATTTATGTTAATTCACGTGATTTAAGTGGTAACGATACTTTCAATAAATTTAGAAGAAATAACACTATCTATTTCAAACGAATTTTAAGATTTTAATTTGGTTTTTTGCCTCATTTTCCTACGTCATGCTGCAATGCAAGGCATTTAAGAAAAGCAATAATGTTAATAATTGCTTAGGCTATTTATAGGATTGATTTAATATTAGACTTTAATATATGACCGACTTTTAGGTACTAAAATTAAATTAACCAGGAAAGAATCAACATGAGAGATCCAGCCGCGACTACCGTTTGCATACTGATAATACTGGCCATGAACTGGCTATCTCCGCCATAGACACGCGTCAGTACATAGGAAGCTGAAGCAGTAGGTAAAGCAAAAAACAACACCAGTACCTGGGTGGTTAAAGGATCAATATCAAATAATTGGCAGACAAAGAAAGCAGCAAGTGGCATTCCTAATAAACGTCCAAAAGTCGCCAGACCTAATGGGAAGATATCTCGCTGGAAGCCTTGGAACTGTAAGGCAGCCCCCACACACATCAAGCCAAGCGGCAAACTGCATAAGGCAATCTGTTTTAAGAATAATTCAAACCCAGCCCAGAGTGATAAGCCTGAAAGATTAAATAGGCCTCCAACAAGAGAACCTAGAATTAAAGGGTTCTTTAACAGATCAATCAGGATTTTGAAGATCTGCATATCTGAACTACGGGTAAATGCCAGTACAGATAAGATATTGACCAGTGGAATACATAACACCATCACTACGGCGAAAATGGTCATGCCCTGCTGATGAAATAAAGCATTCACTGCTGCAAGTCCGATATAGGTATTAAAACGCAGGAGTGCCTGCACATAGACCCCAAAACGTGCATAGCCAATCTGATAAATCTTGCGCAGCACATATAGAGCAATACTGACCACTGCCATAAGGCTAAAGACCACCAGAACCACATCTTTAATGACTGCCATTTCAATCTTGGCTACGGCCAGATTTAAAAACAGCATGACTGGAAACAGGACAAAATAATTAAGTTTTTCTGCCCCACGCCAGAAACTATCTTCCAGCCATTTCCTTTGTTTTAATACATAGCCCAAAGTAATCAGGCCAATAAGCGGAAACAGTACAGTGAAGATAGTCTGAAACATTGAACAACTCATGATATGGGTTTTGCGGCAATCGCATCCAATTCAATTGCCTGTCAATGAGCAAGGATACAACAACCGACTCGTTTCAGGATAAAAATAGTGGAAAATTCAATGGATAATAAATAAAAAACACTCTCGCTGGCTTTAATTAAAATACGCTTTAAATCCAACTTTCATCTTTTGCAACATTTAGTGCATCATTTTTTAGTCTTTCAAGCTCCTCATAAACCTTTGCATCAAGCTTCGGACGGACTTTTTCAAACTTAACTTTTAACAAATCCAGGCTTCTTAAGAGCATCCTAAAAATGAGTCTCTCACGGCCTAAATCATCTGTTGCCTTAAAAGTTGTTGGATCAATCCTTAAACGGAAATCCATATTTCTACGTTTAAATGAATAAAAAATACGTTCATCAAAACTATCATTTCCCATCATAATTTCAATGCACTTCCATTTATCTATCGGAATATCATACGACTTATTTTGTAGTTGAGCATTTAAGGCATTTTCTACTGCGTTACGTGCTTTATTTTCGAGATCAAGATGATCTTCTGTTAACACTTCCCTACTTAATTCAGCACTTAACCATACTTCCATTCATACATCCTGTCATTATTCTTATTAAACACACTTAGAATCAAAAATAGATTCAAATAACTTCATCAATCTTTTCGAGACTCTTTTCTAAAATCACCAGATTTAAATCTACTAAAGGCTGTCCAACATCTGCATCCAGTGGATAACTCTCTGTTTTGCCGGTTTGGTGATAACCACGACGCTCATAATACGCGATTAATTCAATGCGAACATTAAGAACAGACATTCTAAGTTTTTTGAAAGGTATTTTTTCTCTAGAGTATTGCTCAGCGAAATCTAACAATATTCGGCCATAACCTGAATTTTGCCGGACTGGGTCAATAGCAAAACTGCCGATTTCAAAACAATCTGGGAAGTGTGTCAAACCAATACAACCCACCAGTTGATCATTATTTTCCAAGACATAAAGTTCAACATCAGGCCGTGCTAAAAGCTCACTTAACTGAGCCTCATTAATTCGATCGCCTGAAACAATGCCATATTCATGCGTCCAACCTAAAGTAGATCGATAAGCTGTATTGATCAACTTAACAATGCTTTGAATGTCCGTAGCTTGGGCTAAACGAATATTGTTATTTTTCATTTTATAAATATAAAAAAGCCAGACCGAAGCCTGACTTTAATTTCATTTGCTTCTATAAAGCAAATTATTTAGGTTCAATTGGCTCAAACGGCGCAACGACATCGGCATTTTGTGCACGATGGCGCATGAAGTGATCCATCAAAACAATTGCTAGCATCGCTTCAGCAATTGGGGTTGCACGTACACCCACGCAAGGATCATGACGGCCTTTGGTCAGGACATCCGTATCTTCACGATTAATGGTAATGGTTTTACCCGGAGTTGTGATGGAAGCCGTTGGTTTCAACGCAATCGAAACACGAATATCCTGACCGCTAGAAATACCACCCAAGATACCGCCAGCATGGTTCGCCAGGAAGCCATCTGTTGTGAGTTCATCACGGGTTTCATGACCGAACTGCTCAGCGACACTAAACCCATCACCAATTTCCACGCCTTTCACGGCATTGATTGACATCATGGCATGGGCAATATCAGCATCTAAACGATCAAATACTGGTTCACCCCAACCCACTGGCACTTTAGAAGCAATGATCTCAAGGCGTGCGCCACAGCTTGTGCCTTGCTCACGTAATGAAGTCACGAGTGCTTCAAAACGTGGAACGGCATCGACATCACCACAGAAGAACGGGTTATTTGGAACTTCATTCCAGTCCAGTTTTTCTGCTTTTTCAGTACCGATCTGAGTCACATGACCACGGATTTCAATACCGAATTTTTCAAACAGGAATTTCTTGGCAATCGCGCCCGCTGCAACACGCATCGCAGTTTCTCGCGCACTTGAACGCCCACCACCACGATAGTCACGAAAACCATACTTCTGGGTATAGGTATAGTCTGCATGACCCGGGCGGAAAGTTTGCGCGATATTGCCATAATCTTTCGATTTTTGATCCGTATTACGGATTAAAAGACCGATTGAAGTACCGGTAGTTTTACCCTCAAACACACCTGAAATAATTTCAACTTCATCTGGCTCTTTACGCTGTGTTGCAAATTTTGAAGTACCCGGCTTACGACGGTCCAGATCCTTTTGCAAATCGGCTTCAGACAGTTCAATCCCGGGTGGAACCCCATCAATAATGGCCATTAAGCCAACACCATGAGATTCACCACAAGTCGTTACACGGAAGAGTTGCCCTATACTATTACCTGCCATGTCAACGACTCCTTATGAATTAACAGATTGAATGAATAAATCACGATATTGACGGCATTGGGCTGCAGTCAGTGCAAAGATACCTGAACCACCACGTTGGAACTGCAACCAGTGGAAATCAACGGTATTGAAGTTTTGCTTCATCGCCCATTCAGAATTACCCACTTCAATCACGATCAGGCCGTCTTCAGTCAGGTAATCAGCTGCTTGAGCCAGCATCTTACGTACTAGATCCAGACCGTCTTGACCAGCAGCCAATGCCAGCTCTGGCTCATGATGGAATTCATCAGGAAGATCAGCCATATCCTCTGCATCGACATATGGAGGATTAGATACGATTAGATCATATTGGTTTTCAGCTGGAATTTTAGCGAACAGATCAGATTCAAGTAATGCTACTTGGTACTGCTTACTGTGATGTTCACAGTTAATCTGAGCCACTTCCAAAGCTTCTTTAGAAATATCAGTTGCATCCACTTCTGAATCCGGGAAAGCATAGGCCAATGCAATCGCAATACAGCCAGAACCGGTACACATATCCAGAATGCGTTGTGGAGTTTTTGGATTCGGGTTTTCTGGCAGGTTATTTACTGCTGTGCCCATTTCACCATTTTCAGTCAGGCAATAAGGAGCAAAGCGGTTTTCAATCAGCTCGACAATTGGCGAACGTGGAATCAGAACACGCTCATCGACATAGAATGGCTTACCGAAGAAATAGGCCAGATTCAATAAGTAAGAGGTTGGAACACGTTCATTAATGCGGCGTTCCAGCAAGCTCAAGAACTCAGCGACTTCACTCGGCAATAATTTAGAATCCAGAATTTCAGGGTCTGCATTCCAGTCCAGTGACAAGGTTTGCAGAACCAGCGCTGAACTTTCAGCAAAATAATCTTCTGTACCTTGACCTAAGTGCGCATCGTATTGACGTAATGCTGTAACTCCAAAACGAATAAAATCACGAATGGTAGTTAAATTTTCAGCGGCTTCCTGCAAATGTTCAGGGCTAATAGTCGGTCGATCCACTTAAGGCGTCTCCAAGGTCATTTTTTAAAACGCCTTATGATACCTTGTTTTGAGGTCTTTTATAATGCCAAAACCATGAAAAACCCGAATTCTCCATGGTTTATCAATTACAGCTCTTCTGGATTTCAGACAGATTAGAATCCTGCTTTTTAAGATTTATCGCTATTTCCGGAAGGATTTATTAACTTAAAACCAGTTTAAGCACCGGCACGATAAGAACGCGATTGATACAAATTCGCCTGATCTTTTACCATCTCTAGCGCACATTGACCCTGTTTAATCTGGGCATATTGGGTATTCATGGTCAGCTTGCATTGCTGTGATAGTTTACGTTGCCACAACGTATGCTGATCACGAATATTATTACGATAGCCCGCATTCAATTTCAGATAAGTCTTATAGTTTTTCTTCAGACGTTTATTCTGTGCTTTTAATTCTTTTTTCACACATTTCTGCAGTTTAGCTGTATTGCCATAACTAAAGTTCATGCACTGGGTATATTCCTGAGAATAACCTGTGGCAGCCTGAACCTGTAATGCCACCGTCCCCAAACAACCTGCCATTAACAAACATGCAAAACGCATAATAACCCCTTCACCAAAACTGGCTTGTTTCCAATCAATATTGAATAATGAATCTTGTTTAAATTATTGCCTGATACTAACTTAGTCCTCGATAAAATCCTATATTTTTCTCGCTTAAAAAGATATCACAGTTCTTTGGTTGAAACTTGATTTTATGGCCGCATATAATTCGGCAATGATGTCCAAACGAGCCCAGATCTTATGAGCTATAAGCACAACAATCTTATGGCCATGCGCCAGAACTACTGGAATGACCAGTTATCCAGTCAGGTGCAGCAGGAAAAGGTATTTTTACAAACCACATTAATGCAGCAAGGCGTATTTAGTAGCGCGACTCTGGAAGATGCCAAATACCTGTTTTTTAGCCTGCCAAGCATCATTATTGTGAAGGGTTATGCGCTGGGTTTTATGCATGAAACAGTCCAGAACCTAATTCATCAACATATTCAAACAAATAAACAACAGTTACAACAACGATCTGAATTAAAAATTCAATTTCAAATGTCATAATATTCACCCTACACTGGTCAAAACGGCAAGCGATATGCTCTTGCCGAGATTTTCACCGTGAATTCAGCGGCTTAAACTTTTTTAATACGTGCAGACACGGTAATATCCACTACAATGATTTATTCCGCTTTATGCTGATAAAAGGATTGAGTTTACATGTCAGATCAGAACGATAAGCTTAAACAATTGAAAACTTCCTCAATGGATCGACGCTTATCGATCGCAAAGGCATCTTTGCTGGCAGGTACGCGCTGGGCAGCATCCAGTGCGGGTTCTATGTTCTCGAGTGAAGAAGAAAAAGAAAGAAGACGCAAAAAAGCCATGAAAGAACAGGCCGATTATCTGGTTGCAGAAATTGGCAAGCTTAAAGGTTCAATTGTCAAAATTGGCCAGATGATGGCACTGTATGGCGAGCATTTTCTGCCAGAAGAAGTTACTCAAGCCTTAAATACCTTAAATAATAAAACAGTCGCTTTGGCTTGGCCGGCGATCAAAGCCCAATTACAGCAGCAATTAGGTTCCAAGCTAGATGATCTGACGGTTGATCATGAGCCCTTAGGTACCGCCTCTTTGGCTCAGGTTCACCGTGCTGTACGCAAGTCAGATGGCATGGAACTGGTGCTTAAAATCCAGTACCCGGGTGTAGCTGAGGCTATTGATTCTGATATGAGCCTGTTTAAGAACATGCTCAAATTGACCCGTATGGTGCCGCAAACCCGTGAATTTGATCAATGGTTCGATGAAGTTCGTGAGATGATGCATCGTGAGGTCAATTATAAAATTGAGGCGGATACGACCCGTCGTTTCTGTAAACGTCTGCAAAATGATCCACGATATATCGTACCGACCATCATCGATAACTATTGTACTGACCGTGTTCTGTGTATGACCTTTGAACGTGGTGTACCCATCAATAGTCCAGTAATGCTGTCTCTACCACAGGAACGTCGTAATAAACTGGGTGAGGCTTCCCTTGAAATCGCAGTACGTGAGATTTTTGAATGGGGTGAGATGCAGACTGACCCGAATTTCGGCAATTATCTGGTACGTCTAGGGGATGGCGAAAATATTCAGGACAAGATTGTGCTTCTCGACTTCGGTGCAATCCGTCAATTTGACCAGCATCTACTCAATGTAGCGCGTAACCTGATCCAGGCCGGTTATCATCATGATTCAGACATGATGGTGAAAGCCATGACCGGTTATGAATTCTTTGATTCTATTCCGCCTAGCATCAAACCGGATATGGCGAAAGTCTTCCTGTTAGCCACAGAAGCCTTCAGCTCGCCAATGAACAATAAAGACCTGCCTCCAGGCGTGATGGATGAACATGACCGCTATAACTGGAAAAAAAGCCAGCTTCATAGCCGGGTAATGCAGCAAGCTTCTAAATCCATGGCTTCACGTTATTTCAGTGTACCGCCTAAAGAATTTATGTTTATCAGCCGTAAGTTCATTGGCGCTTATACCTTCATGACGGTGATTGATGCGAAAACTAATGTACGCGCAATGATTAAACGTCATCTCTAAACGACTAAGTTATTATTAGCCTTATATAAGACCCGGATGATTTTGTCATTCGGGTCAATTTTTGATAAAAACCAAATTTTTCTTATTTTATTTTTCTATTTATTTTCAATATCTTAAATTTTTAAATCCCCTCTTTATTTTAATTATAAATTGACAATGAATCATGTCATTGATGACATGGTTTTTTCTAGAGCTGCATGTCAACATCAGGCAGATAAGATAACACCCCGTAGGATAATTAGAATGAACAATATGGTGAACAAAGCACAAGGGTTTGGCTTGTCCATCCTGACCAAAGTGGCAGGAAGTGATTTACTCGACCAATTAAAGCTGCGTAAATTTTTAGAAAAATCGCTTTATCAAAGCTCCAAAGCAGGTTTTAAAACACTCAGCCAGACTCAGAAAATTCTGAAATCTGGTCAGAAAATTCAAAGACAACGTTTGCCACATCAGTCCAAATCCCTGTTTGATCTGAATCTGACTGAAGAACAGCAAATGACCTGTGAGGCGATGCAGCAGTTTGCCAGTGAAGTCCTTTATCCTTTGGCACATGATGCAGATCATCATGAAATCTTCCCAAAGGAACTCTGGCAATATTCAACTGATCTGGGTCTTAATTTTTATGCGCTGCCTGAAGCTTTAGGTGGTGTAGCTGCAGAACAGAATATCGTCAGCAATGTCCTGATGGCTCAACAGTTGGCTCAAGGTGATTTCAGTCTAACTGCTGGTCTGCTTTCTACCTTTAGTGTGATTAATGCGATTACCCGTTGGGGTTCAGAACAGGTTCAGACTGAGTATTTGACTGCATTTGCCGATGATCCGCATCTTAAAGCCACCTTCGCAGTACAGGAAGCAACAGCTGCCTTTAATCCTTATCAGTTAAAAACTCAAGCAACGTCGAATGGAGATCACTATTTAATTAATGGTGAAAAAACCTTGGTGATGCTCGGAGAAACTGCTGATATCTATCTGGTCAGTGCAGATCTGAATGGCAAAACCGAAGTATTTATTGTGCAACGCAATAATACCATTACTGCACAAAAATCTCCGGCTATGGGCTTGAAAGCCACTCAAACTGTGAATCTCAAATTTAATAACACACCGGCACAACGCTTGGGAGATGACGATTTTGATTACACCGCTTTTCTTGATCTAGGCAATTTAATGTGGTGTGCCATGGCGGTCAGTACCTGTGAAGCGGTTAAAAAATACTGTGTGCAATATGCCAATGAACGGACAGCCTTTGGTGAACCAATTTCCCATCGGCAAAGTGTAGCTTTTATGATTGCAGATATGGCGATTGAAATTGATGCCATGCAAATGCTGATCCTGAATGCCGCCAGTCTTGCAGAATCTGGTCAAGACTTTCATCGAGAAGCTTATCTGGCCCGTCTGCTCTGTGCAGAAAAATCCATGAAAATTGGCACAGATGGCGTACAGATTCTCGGCGGACATGGCTTCACCAAAGAACATCCGGTAGAACGCTGGTATCGGGACTTAAGAGCAACAGCAATCGTACATTCTGGCCTTCATGCCTGAGCAAAGAATAAGGATAAAAATAAATGAACTTGCAAAATCCTAAAAAATTCAAATTGCTGATTGATCAGGCACATGAAGTTGCCCTGAATGTACTCCGCCCTATTTCACGCAAGTATGACAAAGCTGAACATGCTTATCCGAAAGAGTTGGATATGCTTGCCTCTGTCGTCGATGGTATGAACCAAGGCAGCGAAGGCATGAATGCAGGAGCTGCGGTCAATAAACGCGGTGATAGCGATGAAAGCAATAAAAATGGCGTCAATATGTCGACAGCACTTAGTATTGTCGAAATGTGTTATGGTGATACTGGACTGCTTTTATCCATGCCGCGTCAAGGGTTAGGAAATTCAGCCATTGCTGCCGTTGCTAATGACGAACAGTTGCAACGCTTTCATGGTATATGGGCAGCGATGGCGATTACTGAACCAGGCTGTGGTTCGGATTCAGCTGCCATTCGTACCACTGCCACTAAAGATGGTGATGACTATATCCTCAATGGTGAAAAAATCTTTGTCACCTCTGGCGAACGTGCAGATGCGGTTGTCGTCTGGGCGACTTTAGATAAAAAACTTGGCCGTGCTGCAATTAAATCCTTTGTCGTACCCAAAGGCACACCCGGCATGAAAATCGAGCGTCTGGAACATAAGCTAGGCATTAAAGCCTCGGATACGGCTGCAATTAGTTTTATTGATTGTCGTATACCTGCTGCTAATTTGCTTGGACATGCTGAAATTGATGTGGCCAAGGGTTTTGCTGGGGTCATGGAAACTTTTGATAATACCCGCCCACTCGTTGCAGCGATGGCAATTGGTTGCTCTAAAGCTTCTTTAGAGAGAACCAAGGAAATTTTTAAGGATCAGCTAGATTCTGAGTACCATACACCTTACTTACAAACATCGAATATTGCAGCGCAGATTTATCGTATGGAAGCCGAATGGGAATCTGCCCGTTTATTAATGTTAAAAGCTGCGTGGATGGCGGATAATCGTAAGCCTAATTCCCGTGAAGCTTCTATTGCTAAAGCCAAGGCGGGTCGTATCGCGAATGAAATCACTTTGAAATGTGTCGAATTAGCAGCATCTATAGGCTATAACGAGGCAGAACTTTTAGAAAAATGGGCACGTGACTCCAAGATTCTGGATATTTTTGAAGGAACTCAACAGATCCAGCAACTGATTATTGCTCGACGTGAACTAGGTAAATCTTCAAGTGAATTAAAATAATCAAAAACTGGAAATACCGCTTCATTAAAGAATGAATCAACAAAAAGGATGGATTTTTTATGGTTTTCGGACTATAAAATTTCCATCCTTTTTTATGTCATAACCTATGTATTCTATTCGTCCTCTACAACCTCAAGATAATGCTCAAATTGCCAAGATTATTCGTGAAGTTTCCGTAGAATTCGGACTTGCAGCAGAATCCGGTTTTGCTGTCGGTGATTCAATCCTGGATAACCTGTATGAAGTATATCAGCAGCCAAATGCAGCTTATTGGGTCATTATCGATGAGCAGGATCAAGTCTTTGGTGGCGGAGGTATTGCGCCATTACAGGGTGATCAGAGTATTCTAGAAATACAGAAAATGTATTTCTTACCCATTATTCGTCGTTATGGATTTGCAAAAAAGATTTTAAATCTGACCTTTGACTTTGCTCATGAGCAGAACTTTAAACGAATCTATCTTGAGACTACTGCAAGTCTTTGGCAGGCAGTGAAGCTTTACGAAAAATTAGGTTTTGAACATCTCGATCATCCCGAAGGCAATACAGGTCATAGTGCAGCTTGTGAAATCTGGATGCTAAAAACTTTAGACTAAGCTTTCTTGTGCATCTAAACACATACACTTTAAAGAAAAGCCTGAGATACAAATTCGACTGTTAATTGGCTTTTCTTTAAACAATTCTTCATAAAAAATTCATTATTCAATAAAATCTAATTTGTCTTTGTAAACAAATCATCTAATTTCTTGACGATTTTCATACATCTTCCTAAGATCAATCTAATTTTAAAAATACAGGGAAGCTGAAAGTTGTTGGGCAAATTTTCTGGCAAAAACTATTCATTATTAAAGGTCTTAAATCCTACTACTTTAAAAATTGGGATACTTGGTTTAAGTACAATATTAATAAGTGCTTGCTCCTCACTAGGAGGTAATTCCTTAGAAAAACGCTCTGCTAAACTGTCTCAAGGAATTCAGACTGCATATGCTGTGCCTGCGATAACTGCTACTCGCGTTTCACCTTTAATTATTCAAAATGCCGAAAGACATAGTCTAGATCCCTTGCTAGTAGCAGCCGTGATTCGACAGGAATCTACCTATCGCAGTCAGGTCGCTTCACCTGCAGGTGCTGTGGGTCTTATGCAAATTGTTCCGCGTTATTGGCAATCTACATGTGGACCTGATTTATTTAATGAAGCAATAAATATTGGATGTGGGAGTTATATTCTGTCACGTTATCAGGAATCTAGTGGCAGCCTAGAAAAAGCGCTGGGCTATTATAATGTAGGCCCTACTGCCTATGAGAAAGATCGGAAAATGCGTAAACAAGGCAAAAAATATGCAAAAGAAGTTTTAACGCACCAGAAGCAACTTAAAAAATCGATGTAATTAGAACGTACTAATGATTAATTAAATGCATTCCAGAAATATTAATCCATAAATAAAAAGGCTTAAATTTATTTAAGCCTTTTTCTATTTCATCTTTATTTTTTCTATAAAAAAAGCCCCCCTGCGTGAGCAGAGGGCTTTTGGAATAATGAGCTGGCGATGCCTTACTCTCACATGGGAGACCCCACACTACCATCAGCGCTAAGAGGTTTCACTTCTGAGTTCGGGAAGGGATCAGGTGGTTCACTCTTGCTATGGTCGCCAGCACAACTGGTATGCTTACTCGCTAT
>NZ_VPDX01000031.1:0-32703 GCF_013417475.1 Acinetobacter sp. YH12249
CCCGCTCGACTTGCATGTGTTAAGCCTGCCGCCAGCGTTCAATCTGAGCCATGATCAAACTCTTCAGTTAAAATCATTTCGAACTTTATAAGTAAAGTTCTTAAACTTGGCTCATCAATTTTCTGACAAATATTTCTCAAATAAACTTCGAGTAATTTCTACCATTCAATCAATGAAAATAATTTCGATCAATCAACCAGTAAAAATCCACACAAGTTGTTCTTCATAATCTCTTAATGATCTTTCTAACATCTCGTCAATGCCAGAAGCTGGACTTCGATAAACTCAACAACTCAACGCTTCGCGTTTCGTTCATTTCCGTCTATCTCGTCGGTATGAGCTCATTATAGGGCAATTTCCTACACAAGCAAGTGCTTTTAACGCACACCAATCATGACTGTTTCATTTTTATGCACCAAATTAGTTCATTTTCCTACCAATTGTTACATAAGTTCATAATATTCCAAAGAAAATATAAACAAAACATTTATGTTTTATTTTTCACTTACTTTTTCACGCTTGGTGCTTTAATGGTCACACTGTTGATTTTCACAGCTGTTTTCGGAACATCCTGATGCATGCCATAGTTCTGAGTAGGTACTTGAGCGATCTTATCGACTACTTCCATACCTTTTGTGACCCGCCCAAATACTGCATATCCAGCATTTCTTGGTGAACGATCCAGAAAACTGTTATCTACCAAGTTAATAAAGAACTGCGCTTTCGCCGAATTAGGGTCGTTGGTACGTGCCATGGCCAAAGTGCCACGTTTGTTTTGCAAACCATTATCTGATTCATTCTTGATTGAAGCTTTATTATTGGCTTTTTCCTGCATGTTGAGATCAAAGCCTCCGCCCTGAATCATGAAACCAGGAATGACCCGATGGAAAATGGTTCCTGTATAGAAGTTGCTTTTGACATATTCTTCAAAGTTTTTCACCGTAATCGGTGCTTTGTCATTAAAGAGTTCAATTTCGATATTACCGGATGAGGTCTTCATCTCGATCAGGGTATTGGCAGCAAAACTTGGCAAGCTAAATGCGATCAACGCGATAGCAGATAATGATTTTTTTAACATTTTTTAACTCATCTACTGATAAAGAAAGGTTGAGATTCACAACATATTAATCTTTCATGACTAATAATGCAGTGACCTGCCGACTAAAGACAAGAGAATAATAATGAGCCATGCATTACTACAGGAGAAAAGCGTCCATCAATTTCCGCCCTGGCATTTGCAGGGGGAGGGTTTTATTCTAAATTACTGGATTACCCCTCATTTCATTCGTGAATTTCAAAGTTTTCGGATTGCGCCATCTCCACTCGGCCGTGTCGTTCAGGTTCTATTAGTGCGCTATCATCATTCTCCTGTGGGTCCTTATGATGAATTGCTCATTATGGATCATCCTTTAATTAGCAGACGGCGTCTTTCGACTATTCCGAAAATTTATGTCTCTACTCATGAATCTATTGTGCATGGTCAGCACTTGTGGGGTATTCCTAAAGAATATGCAGAGTTTGACTGGCAAGAACAGGGACAGGAAACGATTTGCCGCATTACTTATCGTGAGCAAAGCATGACGCTTCGTCTTAAAAAACCTAAATCTCCTCGTTCTTTCTATTTAAATAGTCATCATCTTCCAAGCTCCATGCTAAAAATCCGGCAAACCTGGAAATCCCAACATTATCAGTTTAGCCCTCAATTTCGGGGTTATTTATCCAAGCTTATTCAGGCAGAGTGGCAAGATGCTCAGGATATATTCCCGGATTTTTCTAAGGCTAAATATTTACAAAGCTTCTATGTGCCTAAATTTAATCTAGTCTTTCCAGAAGCCAAGATCCATAAAAAATAAAAAAGGTGTTTCACGTGAAACACCTTAATTACATCTATTTCTGAATCAGATTTTTTTATCCAGGAATTTACGGAAGTTCTTGCTGAGTTCGATGACCTGTTTTTTTGAGCGTTTATGAATTGGGGTCAGATTGATAAAACCGTGTGCCTGATCCGTATATTCCTGATAGTACACTCGCACCCCATTCTCACGTAACTTCAGTGCATAGATTGAACCCTCATCATGCAACACATCATGACGGGCAGTAATCACATAGGCAGGTGGCAGATCCTTCAGTTCACCATAGGTCGGTGAAATCAGCGGATCGTCCAGTTCGACTTGATGTGTTTCAGCATATAGCTTGGTCACCAGATCAATATCCTGAGCTGAAAGTACCAGGCCCTGATTATAGGCATAAAAAGAAGGATGGCGGCTTTTAAAATCGACAGCCGGGTAAAGCAATAACTGTGCACGAGGTGCATAGATTTTATCGGCACTCCGCTGCGCAACTACTGCCGCCAGATTTCCACCCGCACTATCCCCGGCCACTACAATCTGGTTTTTATAGATTTTCAGCTGCTTGATGTTTTGGTGTACCCAAGCCAGAGTATCTTCACAAACCTGTACCATCTGCAAAGGACTGTATTCTGGCGTTAGCGGATAAGCCACGCTGAGTACCTGCACCTTGGCATGCACCGCCAATAAACGGCAAAACTCATCATGTGTATCCAAACCACCCACTATAAATGCACCACCATGATAGAAAATGACCATCGGCAATTTTTTCTGTGGTGCCGGATGATAATGTCGGGCAAAGATAGTGCCATTTTGCAATGGCAGACGCAGATCCTCGACTGCCTTGACCGGCGTCGGTTTCGCCTGAATAGCTTTCATGCGTTCATCAAACAGTTGACGTGATCGCACCGCATCTTCACTAATAAAACCGTGCTGTCCCTGTTTGATCTGAATCGCCATCAAGCATTTTATATAAGGATCCAAATCAGGATAGTCATAAGGATAATCCAATGCTTTTACCAGACGTTCTTGTGCAAAGCTCGGCAGGCAATCCAGCAAGCGTGCTGCAGTGCCCTGCCCCTTATCCATTACAAATTTTGTGACCGGATTATTCGCACCCATGAGTTTTCATCCTTTTCCCATAATTCTTCATTTTTTCTACATGATTAGGGTTTTAGTGACCATATTCTTATATAAGTCTTAATATCAATGTACATAGATCATCTGCCAAATACGCTAACCTGAATTTAATCAGATGTCATTGATAGTTTAAGTGAGATTTTTACAGCACTTTTGCGACTTTGATGTAGAAGTCTGTATACAAGGAGATAGCTTATGGCGATAAAAATAATAACGGTATCCTTAGCCACTGCATTTTTAGCTTTAGCCGTAGGCTGTGTGGCTTTTCCTGATGATGGTTATTATGACGGACGTTATGACCGTCGCGATCGAGGTTATGACTATCGTTATGATCAAGACCGCCGCTATGACCGGCAACGCTGGGAATATGAACAGCAACGTAAGAGGCTGGAACTGGAACGGCGCAAAAATATTCAGCAGCGTAACTGGGAACAGGAACGTCGTCGGCAAATAGAACTGGATCGTCGTAAAACTCAACTGGAACGACAACGTCTGGAACAGCAACGCAAGAATCTGAGTAACCAGCGTCAGAAACAGGCTCAGGCCGAACGTAAACGTCGCCAGCAGCTGGAACAACGTAAAAAAGTGGCAGAACAGCAGCGTAAACGGGTTCAGCAAAACCGCTCCAATAATCCACGCTGGAATGATCAGCGACGTAAACAGGAACAGCAGCGACCACGTAATCGTCGTGATTAGGCAGAATATAAATAAAAAAAGAGGCCCTGATTTAGATCAGGGCTTTTTTTATGGACTCGGTTTTATGGTTTTGATCTCATTCCAGTTATTTTCTTTGAATAGAAGAAATGTTTTTACTCAACACAGCCTTGATGAAGATGATCCCATTTTATAAGTCGAAAACCGTAGCAAATTTCAGGCAAAAAAAAGGCTTATCTAGAGAAAAGATAAGCCACGAAAACACATTTCTAAAAAAGAGAAGAAACTACAGCGATAGAATCTGAAATGAATAATATAGCGTTGCTCATTTTTTGTGTAATACTTTATTGCTTAGTTATTAATCGCTTTTATGTCTAAAAAATAATCTGGACAAAAAAAAGCCGGACCATGTGTGAGGGATCCGACTGGAAAAAACAGCTTAAAAAATAAGGCAACAGCAACCTGGTTCAGCTCTCTCCTCAGAACAAGGTCGCTGTTAATGACGCTATGATGCACCGGTCTTAAAAATATTTAAAACAGATAAAAATTATTATTTCTATCTAAAAATACGATGCTACATTTATGAAAGTCATTAAATCTAAATAAATCCTAAAATTAATCTGTACTTGTGCTTGAATTTTTTACCCCTGCCCCGATTTCTTTAAATAATTAAAAATTTCAATCATGGCAGTTCAGTATTAACGCAGTTAACTCTGACGCCCAAGGACTGTACATGTTTAAAAACCCATTTAAACGGAGTAAATCAATGGCAACTGAGCAGAACGAACAAGTTCAAGATCTTGAGCAAGAGCAAGCGACACAAGAGGTAGAGCAAACTCAAGCTGAACCTGAGCAAGTAGAAGTTACCGTTGAATCTTTACAAGAGCAGATTGCACAACTTGAAGGTGACTTAAAGTTAGAAAAAGCACGCACTGCCAATGCAGTTTACGAAGCACAAAAAAGTGTAGAACGTATTCAGCGTGAATCAGAAAAGCATAAAGACACTGTGCTGGAAAAGTTCTCTAAAGAGCTGCTAGATACAGTGGATAACCTGGAGCGC
The DNA here is from genome assembly GCF_013417475.1 of Acinetobacter sp. YH12249. NCBI lineage: Bacteria > Pseudomonadati > Pseudomonadota > Gammaproteobacteria > Moraxellales > Moraxellaceae > Acinetobacter > Acinetobacter sp. YH12249. Next base: position 4,702 of record NZ_VPDX01000031.1, read on the forward strand.
GCGATTGTTGCTGCAGGGGAAGAACAGGGCCCGTTACGTGAAGGCGTAGAACTGACCCTGAAAGCGTTGCTCAATACACTAGAGAAATTTGGTGTAGTCGCAGTTGATACCGCAAATGGTTTTAATGCTGAATTGCATCAGGCAGTCGGTATTGATCCAAATGCCAAATCTAATGAAATCGGTACAGTCTTGCAAAAAGGCTATGCCCTCAATGGTCGTTTATTACGTCCTGCAATGGTCATGGTTGGCGCTTAAGCTAAATAAATCGGGAGTTTGTGAAATTTTTTCTAAAAATTTACTTGAAAAAAATTGAACGGCTCTCATATCGGATAACAAGTGTAAATCACAAAAAAATTTTTGAGGAAACATCCAAATGGCTAAAATCATTGGTATTGACTTAGGTACTACAAACTCATGTGTTGCAGTACTTGAAGGCGACAAAGTTAAAGTTATCGAAAACGCTGAAGGCGCACGTACAACTCCATCTATTATTGCGTACAAAGATGGTGAGATCCTTGTTGGTCAATCAGCTAAACGCCAAGCGGTAACCAACCCTAAAAACACATTATTCGCGATCAAACGTCTGATCGGTCGTCGTTATGAAGACCAGGCAGTACAAAAAGATATCGGTCTGGTTCCTTACAAAATCCTGAAAGCTGACAATGGCGATGCTTGGGTTGAAGTAAACGACAAGAAACTTGCTCCACAACAGATCTCTGCAGAAGTTCTGAAAAAAATGAAGAAAACTGCAGAAGACTACCTGGGTGAAACAGTCACTGAAGCGGTGATTACTGTTCCTGCTTACTTCAATGATGCACAACGTCAAGCAACTAAGGATGCAGGTAAAATTGCAGGCCTAGAAGTTAAACGTATCATCAACGAACCAACTGCTGCGGCACTTGCGTTCGGTATGGACAAGAAAGAAGGCGACCGTAAAGTTGCGGTATACGACTTGGGTGGTGGTACATTCGACGTTTCAATCATTGAAATTGCTGACCTTGATGGCGACCAGCAAATCGAAGTGTTATCAACTAATGGTGATACCTTCCTTGGTGGGGAAGACTTCGATAACGCATTGATCGACTACTTGGTTGAAGAGTTCAAGAAAGAACAAAACGTGAACTTGAAAAACGATCCACTTGCGTTACAACGTCTGAAAGAAGCAGCTGAAAAAGCAAAAATCGAGCTTTCTTCTTCTAACGCAACTGAAATCAACCTTCCATACATCACTGCAGATGCGACTGGTCCTAAACACTTAGTGATCAATGTAACTCGTGCAAAACTTGAAGGTTTAGTTGCTGATCTTGTAGCTCGTACCATCGAGCCTTGTAAGATTGCGCTGAAAGATGCAGGTCTTTCAACTTCTGACATCTCTGACGTAATTTTGGTAGGTGGTCAGTCTCGTATGCCACTTGTACAACAAAAAGTACAAGAATTCTTCGGTCGCGAGCCACGTAAAGACGTGAACCCGGACGAAGCAGTCGCAATGGGTGCTGCGATCCAAGGTGCGGTATTGTCTGGTGACAAAACTGACGTACTTCTTCTTGACGTAACTCCACTAACTCTTGGTATTGAAACCATGGGTGGCGTGTTGACTCCAATCATTGAGAAAAACACGACGATTCCTGCGAAGAAATCTCAAGTGTTCTCAACTGCTGCGGACAACCAGCCTGCTGTAGACATTTCAGTTTACCAAGGTGAACGTAAAATGGCTCAACAAAACAAATTGTTGGGTAACTTCCAGTTAGGCGACATCCCACCTGCTCCACGTGGTGTGCCACAAATTGAAGTATCGTTCGACATCAACGCGGATGGTATCTTGAAAGTATCTGCGAAAGATAAGAGCACTGGTAAAGAGCAATCTATCCAGATCAAAGCAAACTCAGGTTTGTCTGATGCTGAAATCGAAGCAATGATCAAAGATGCTGAAGCAAATGCTGAAGAAGACCGTAAGTTCGAAGAGCTTGCAAAAGCACGTAACGAAGCGGATGCACTAGTTTCTTCTGCTCAAAAAGCAGTAAAAGATCTTGGCGAACAAGTGACTGCTGACGAAAAAACTGCAATCGAAACTGCGGTTTCTGAGTTAGAAGCGTCTACGAAAGAAAATGATGTCGAAGCAATCAAAGCGAAAATTGAAGCATTGCAAAACATTATTATGCCGATCACTCAACGTGCTTATGAAGCAGCTCAAGGCCAAGGCGGTGCACAAGGTTTCGATCCTAATGCATTCCAAGGCGGCGAAGGCCAAGCCCAAAAAGCAGATGACGGCGTAGTTGATGCTGAATTCACTGAAGTAAAAGATGACAAAAAATAATTTGTCACTTTGAGAAAAAGACCGCATTTTATGCGGTCTTTTTTTTGTTCAATACATAGGCAATAGAATCTTTTTTAATTAAACTATAATGAAATAAATAACTTAAAAATAAAAACGTATGCAGAATTTTGTTAAGCTTTTTCTTCTGGCTTCCGGGCTTGCGATCATGCTGCTCTACCCGATGGGCAATCTGCTTCTGATCTTACCGCCGAATGTGGTACTCGCGCCTTTTAATTACCTGCAAACCTTCGGAATTGAAGCTTCTTTTTCCTTGGGTTTCCTGATTGCTATCATTGTATTACTGATCCTGGCTGTACCTCAGCGTTACCCTTCCGGAAAAGGTTTTATCATTCTAGCTATTGGATTGCTGAGCTATATTATTTTCCAGATCTTTAAATCTGAAATCACGCTGTATGCCTTTAATCACCAAACCAGACATTCCTATAACCTGAAATATTTAATTGAATTTATGATCTTCTTATTGAATGGTATAGGCCTTGGTTTTATCTATCATTCCAATATGCCAAGACAGGTTGAACAGTGGAAAGGTAAAAAATCATAATCTGACCTGAACAGAACCATGCATAAGCACGGTTTTTTATTGCCACTTTTTATCGCTCTGACGCTAGGATTTTGCTGGTTTTTTAGCTACATTGAGCCAAACAATATTTAAAAAAACACTATGCGTCTTTTAAGCTTTCTGGGGATTGTCGTTTTCATTGTGTCATTGTTTTTGTATCTACAAACCAAGACCCATCCACAATTAAAATTTAATTCCCTGGCTGACCGTTTGACCCATCCTTTTGATACGCGCCTACGTTTCCGGATTGACCAAGTCGATCCCGGTTTTGGCTTGACCCGTGATGAGGTCATTCAATTAAGTCAGGAAGCGATTCAGATCTGGCATGAAGGAACCAATCGCGATGATCTGATGGTCTATGATGAGAATGCTCAGCTGGCCATTCAACTGATTTATGATCAACGCCAACAGGACTATGAAGCCTTTAAAAAGGTTGAAAAAAAGTTACTTGCCGATGAAGCCAGATATCAGCGTGAAGTCAGCAATCTGCAAGTTTCACAGAAAAATCTGGAAGATCAGCAGCAACGACTGATCCAGCAAAAAAGTCAGCTTGAGTTTGAATTTCAAACCTTATTGCAACGCCGTCAACAAGCCAGCTCATCTGCCGAGCGTGAACAGCTTCAGTATGAGATGGAAATGCTCAAGCCTAAACTGGAAAGTTTTAAGCGCGAATATGCCTATCTTCAGGAACAGCTATCTTCATTTAATCAGCAAGTTTCTGTTCATCAAAACAGTGTGCAAAGTCATCAGCGAAATATCCAGCAGGCCCAGCAGCGTTTTCCCCCACGCCAGTTTCATAAGGGTATTTTTATGGGAGATAAGATCCAGATTTACCAGTTTGATGCCAAAGATGATTTACGTTTAACTTTGGCACATGAGCTGGGCCATGCCTTGGGTCTCTATCATCATAATGATCCGGAAGCCTTAATGTATCCTGTATTGGGTGAACAGAATCTGCAAGATTTCAAACTACGTCCGGCAGACAAGACCCTATTGTATACCCGATAACATTCAGGTTTTAATTCCCTATATTATTTATGTGTTTAGGCTAGTAAAAATACAACTTGGTTTCATTTCATGTTATTGTGAAGAACAGTAGGACGTCTTAGGCCAACTTTCTTGGAGATTCATGTGAGTTACTACCATATTTTAATTGAAGTAAATGACCACATTAGTACGATTGATGAAACCCGTGATATCGAGATCTTTGATATCGAGGATATTCAACCTTATCTTCATTCAATTTTGCTGCCTTATTTCAATGAACAGCTGATCGAGCTGGATGATGAAAATCTTGAATTTAAGGATATTTTGCATCTGCAAGTGAAACAGACTTTGTTACCGATCAATGACTTGATTGAGGAAGAACAGCGTCTGTTGCCGAGTGATACGGACATTACCATTACAGCCTACGAGATATTTAATAACCGCGAACTGAGTCAGGATGTCACTACAGTGATTTTTGACCTGCTTGAAGCGGTCAAACTGGAAAGCTAAGCTTTCTTCAGATATAAAAAAGTCCTCATATGAGGACTTTTTTATTCAACTTGATAGGTATTAGATCGAGAATGAAGATCCACAACCACAGGTCGTGGTCGCATTCGGGTTTTGTACCACAAAACGTGAACCTTCCAGACCTTCAACATAGTCAACCACTGAACCGACCAGATATTGATAGCTCAGAGAATCGACCAGCATTTTGACATCGCCATTGACGAATTCTGCATCATCTTCATTTTGGCTTTCCGCAAAGTTAAAGCCATAAGAGAAACCTGAACAACCGCCACCGGTGACATACACACGGAGCATTAAGTCTTGGTTACCTTCACTGTCACGCAACTGGCGTACTTTATTTGCGGCATTGTCGGTGAGCACAAGCGCTTGAGCATTCATGGCGGATTCCTCTGTTGAATGGAATGTCTTTAAAAAGAAAAGACCATATTTCAAGTATAACACACTCAATATATGGTCAGTCTGTACAGATTAAAAGTCAAATCAGAGTAATTTTATCAGGATTGTTTATAGTTCTCATCCTGTAATGCACATTCGAAGTTTTTCGGATTTTGCTTGCAGCGGAATTGCCAGAGTAACTTCATCATGCGTTTATCATAAATACCCCGTTTGGTCAGATCAATCCGCGAATCACGCATCAGCTTTTGGTAACCCGGCTTATCTGCTTCAGGAATATCCATCCAGTATTTAGATGGAATATCTGCCTTCATTTTACCCAAAATTCCAAAAGCACGTGGTAACTGGCTTTTCACCCATTCACGTGATTTTTGTCCATATCCTGCCGGGAATTTATCTGGACGAATAATAATATTACCGGTGACCTGCAATACCGGATAATTCACAATAGCACCCTTGCTACCCAAACCTTTATGCAGTTCTAGCGGTTTAAATACAGCAGCCGGCGCGCCAATAATATCGACCTGACCATTGTTAAATTTAGAGCCAAAGTTGGTCACATCGGCGCTGACTGCCTGTGCACCCACTTGTTGAACCATGATTTTTTGTGCTTCGTCATAGTCAAGTACAGCAATTTTTTTACCTGCTGCTTTTGCAACAGTATTAATACTCCGGTCATTGACCATCAGGAAGGCATCGCCTACCGGAATTACCCCTGCGACTTCATACTTGCCTTGAACCATGAGCTTGGCAAAGGTCGGACTCGCCAGGCCTTGCATAACTTTTACCGCCAGGTTCAGATCAGGAATTGCGCCGATCGCATCGAGTGAACCGGTAAAACGGTTAAACTGACGGCCACGCATACCGGTAACACTGATCCCGTCACATTTACCGGCTTTAAAATCTTCTGCGACGACAGCTTCATTGGTATTTACCCTAAGCTCGATATCAGCACCCCAGTTTTTTGCAGCCAACTGATAGTCTTTCATTACGGCATAGACGTCACCATTTTTGCCGACCAGATCGAATACACATACCACCTGTTTAGCCTGCGTCAGACCTGAAACTGCCGTGAGTGCTGCACCTACAGCCAGGGCTTTCCATCCTCTCTGCATCATTTTGCTTTCCTTGATTGCCTTGTTTTTGTTATCTGCTTTAAGTGCTACATGTTATTGTTTTTTATACTAAACATGAAAACATTATTTTTAATCAGCTTAACTGCTTTGCTGTGATCTGCAATGGCAGATCTGACTTTGTTTAATATAAAAAAAGCTTAGATAAATCTAAGCTTTTTTCCTTAAAAATCAAATTATTCGCCAGAAAGTGAACATTCAAAGTTGGCCTTATCGACAGAGCAACGTGCACGTTTCAATACCGACATCATGCTGGCATCATAGATTCCACGCTTGGTCATATCCATACGTCCTTCACGTAATAACTTCTGGTACTTGGTTTTGTCTTCCGCGCTCAGATTAAGCTTATATTTCGCTGGAATACCAGCTTCCAGACGATTAATCATCGCCATGCTCTTAGGCAGGTTTTTAATGAACCAGTCACGAGACTTCTGACCAAAACCAGCCGGGAATTTTTCCGGACGAATCACAAAGTCAGAGGTAACATGCAGTACCGGGAAGTTAAACATCGCACCACTATTGCCCAAACCTTTATAGATTTCGAGTGGCTTGTACGCATACGCCGGTGCGCCCACCATATCGACTTGGCCATTATTAAACTTGGCCACGAAGTTGGATACATCAGACACTACGGCCTGAGCACCTACACGTTGAACCATGATTTTTTGCGCATCATCATAGCCAAGAACAGCAAACTTCTTGCCTGCCGCTTTTTCAATGGAGTTAATGTTTTTGTCACGTACAAAGATAAAAGCTGAACCTAATGGCGCAATCCCGGCCACCTCATATTTTTTACCGCCCATGGTCGTAACCATTTTAGCGGCATTACGCTTATCCAAAGCGAAGCTAATCGCACGCTGTGCAATGGCATTACTTGGAGCACCACCTAAGGCATCGATTGAACCGGCAAACTTGTTATATTGACGGGCACGCATGGCGGTCATGAATACGCCATCACATTTGCCAGCCTTAAAGTCATTGTCAGCGACGGCTTCATCCTGACGAGCGATCAGATTAATATCTGCGCCCCAGCCTTTTGCTGCCAGTGCCCATTCCTGAGCCATCTGGAAAGACTCGCCAGATTTACCAAGTAGGTCAAACACACAGATATCGACCTTTTCTGCATGTGCCACACCTGCAAAACCAAATGCAGAAAATGCAGCCAATGATAAGAGTGTTTTTTTCATTTTAGTTATCCTTTGAAATCTTGTTGTTAGCTGAGTGTCCGTACACGCGTCAAATATTAAGCAAATTTATTTCAAAAAAATAGAGCATTTACTCCAGATAAAAGCGGCTTTTTGGCCTATAAAGATAAATCAGTTTTTCTTGATTTCTTTTATCTTATTTTTTTATAAATATATCAGCATCTTAATATTTTAGCTTAGCTACTTTGAATTACATTTCATTCGCTGTAGTTACAAAGATATACATGATTTTAAAACTATTCACCACTGATTGAGCATTCGAAATTAGTTCTTTCTACAGTACAACGTGCCCGTTTTAATACTGTCATCATGCCAGCGTCATAGATGCCCTGTTTGGTTAAATCCATGCGTCCTTCACGCAGAATTTTTTGATAACTGACCTGTTCCTCACGACTCAGGTTCAGTATATATTTACGCGGGATTTCTGCTTCCATTCGTTTCACCATCGCGAAGCTACGGGGTAACTGCTTAACAAACCATTGTCGGGAATTGGCTGCAAACTGTTCCGGAAATTTATCCGGTCGAATAATCAGATCTGCTGTGACATTGACCACCGGAAAGTTAATCATGGCTCCTTTCTGCCCCAGTCCTTTAGTCACTTCGAGAGGTTTAAAGGCATAAGCGGGCGCTGCCACAATATCTACTTCACCCTGATTAAATTTACGGATGAAATTGGAAATTTCCGAATTCACCGGTACGGCTTCTACCCGGTTCACCATAATGGTTTGGGCATAGTCATAATGCAGCACAGCAAACTTCTTGCCCTTAATATGTTCTAGCTTGTTCATATTACGATCACGGACAAAGATATAAGCAGGACCAATCTGGCCAATACCGGCCACTTCAAATTTTTCCTTGCCAATCTGAGTGGTCATGCGCTTGGTATTACGCTTATCCAGCACATAACTCACCGCTTTCATGGCAATGTCATTATTAGGAACGCCGCCAATGGCATCAATGGAGCCTGCAAATTTGTTATAAGCTCGCGCGCGCATGGAGGTCATATAGAAGCCATCGCATTTTCCGGCTTTGGCATCCTGATCGACTTTGGCTTCATCCTGATAAGCAATCAATTGAACCGTAGCCCCCCACTGCTTGCTGGCTAATGCCCATTCTTCCAGCAGTTTGAAGGATTCACCCGATTTTCCCAGTAAATCAAATACACAGACATTGACTGGGGCAGCATGTGCACTCGAAGCCCATAGGCCCAGTGCAGATAAAATTAAAAATCCTTTTTTCATTTTTATTCTACTCAATATTATTATGAGCCTTGATGGCTCTATCTTTCGGTTTTTAAACAAAATAGAGTATTTACTCAAAACATAGTTCATCATATATGAATCTATAAATTTTTAAAGCCTGAACAGGATAAACTGCAACGAAGATTTTTTGTTTTCTCCCGGCTTTCCATTAGAATAGCGGCATTCTCTTTTGCCCTTGTTAGTAAGTTCAATGATTCAGTTAGACCAAGTTTCGTTACGCCGTGGTGGGCGAGTGTTATTTCAAAAAGCCTCCATGCAGCTTCATCCCGGCTGGAAAATTGGTTTAACCGGCGTGAATGGTGCAGGAAAATCCACCCTGTTTGCGGCTCTTTTAGGTGAGCTCAGTGCAGATGAGGGCTCGCTAACCCGTCCATCCGTTTGGACTGTGGCGCATATGGCTCAGGAAATTAAAGCGCTAGATATGCCGGCCATTGATTTTGTTCTGTCAGGCGATGAAGAGTATTGGGATATACAGGCCAAACTGGCACATCCGGAACAACTATCCGATGCTGAACTGGCACAGTTACATGGCCGTTTCGACGAGATTCATGGCTATTCTGCTCCATCTAAAGCAGCTCAGTTGATGGCCGGTCTGGGCTTTATGGATCATCAGATTCGCCTGGATGTTTCCAGCTTTTCAGGCGGTTGGCGGATGCGTCTGAATCTGGCCCGTACCCTGATGAGCCGTTCAGACCTGCTATTACTCGATGAACCGACCAACCACTTGGATCTGGATGCGATTTTGTGGCTCGAAGACTGGTTAAAGGCGTATGAAGGCACTTTAGTGCTAATTTCGCATGACCGTGATTTTCTGGATGCCGTGACGGATCATATTCTGCATATCGAAAATCAGGAACTCACCCTCTATACCGGTAATTATTCAACTTTTGAAGTGACCCGTAGCGAGCGTCTGGCGCAACAGCAACAGGCCTTTGAGAAACAGCAGGAAGCCCGAGCACATTTACAAAAATTTATTGACCGTTTCAAAGCCAAAGCAACTAAAGCACGTCAGGCCCAAAGCCGGATCAAAATGCTGGAGCGTATGCAGGATCTCGCCCCTGCTCATGTAGATACGCCTTTTACCTTCAGTTTCCGTGAACCGACCAAAATGAGTTCACCACTTCTGGCCTTGGAACAGGCGGAAATTGGTTATGGCGATAAATCGATTGCCAGCAAAATTAACCTGCAAATCACCCCAAATTCTCGCATTGGTTTACTGGGAATGAATGGTGCGGGTAAATCAACCCTGATCAAAACCTTAGTCGGAGATTTGCCTTTATTAAATGGTCAACGTAAAGCCTCAGAATTACTCAATATTGGTTATTTTGCCCAGCACCAGATGGATGCTTTGGACGCTAATGCCAGCCCAATGCTACAACTGGCGCGCATCGCCGATCCAAAAATCAGTGAAGCTTCTTTACGTTCTTTCCTCGGCAGTTTCGGTTTTAGCGGTGAGCGCATGGATACCCCATGTGAGAGTTTCTCTGGGGGTGAACGTGCCCGTTTAGCTTTGGCTTTAATTGTTTGGCAGCGTCCAAATGTACTGATTCTTGATGAACCGACTAACCATCTGGACCTGGATATGCGCCATGCCCTGACTATGGCTTTGCAGGATTTTGAAGGTGCGGTGGTACTCGTTTCGCATGAACGTCAATTGATTGCGACAGTATGTGATGAATTGCTGTTAGTACATGCCGGACGTTGTACCGAATTTGAGGGTGATTTGCAGGACTATGCCAAATGGTTACGTGAAGCGCGTCAACAGCAGATCAATGCACAGAATGCCTTAACCAAAGCACAGGTAGTAGAAACAGAAGCTAAACCTGTGGTGGTAGCCAAAGTAGATAAGGAAGCACAGCGCAAACTGGCCGCTCAGCGTCGTGAGCAGACTCGTCCGATTCGCAAGAATATCGAAAAATGCGAAGCGCAAATTGACAAGTTACAACCGCGTCTGGCAGAAATTGAAGAATTGCTGGCAGATAGCGCTTTATATGAAGCTGCACGTAAAGATGACTTGCTGAAACTTATGAACGAGCAAACTGAGCTGAAACAGAAACTGGAAACTGCCGAAGAGCAAATGCTAGAACTGATGATGGAGCTAGAAAGTTTGGAGCAATCTTTTCAGGAAGGTTAAGTTTTAAACCTTGATTCAAATCTTAGAGATTAGCTGCAACTGGAGCTAATCTCTTTTTTATACTTTTTATATATTGCTCTCTCCATCTTTTCCCTGATTTTTTTATCGAAACCGTTTTTTGACATATTTTGTAGTGAATTACGCAAATCCTATATAAGTTTATTTTTTAAACACTCGGATGTCTTATTTCATACATTAATTTACAGCGATTTCTTGGCCCATAAGGCTCTAATAAAAGTGTTTTTTATTTTTGGCAGCCTTGATACGAGTCTGTTTAATGTTGAACTAGAGAGAGGAAATCCGCATGCGTGCTCTTACCTATCATGGTGCTCGGGATGTACGAGTTGAATCCGTTCCAGATCCAGTGATTCAGGAACCAGATGACGTCATTTTAAGGGTGACAGCGACTGCCATCTGTGGCTCAGATCTGCATCTATACCGGGGTAAAATCCCGGCCACTGAAGATGGCGATATTTTCGGCCATGAATTTATGGGAATTGTAGAAGAAGTCGGCCCTGAAGTCACAGAAGTCAAAAAAGGCGACCGGGTAATTATTCCTTTCGTGATTGCATGTGGTCACTGTTTTTTCTGTGAACATGAACTGATGGCTGCCTGTGAAAATACCAATACTGGCCGTGGTGCAATTATCAATAAAAAACAGATTCCACCAGGTGCCGCTCTATTTGGTTATAGTCATTTGTATGGCGGTGTACCAGGCGGACAGGCTGAATATGTCCGTGTACCTAAAGGTAATGTAGGCCCATTTAAAGTACCGGGATCATTACCGGATGAAAAAGTCCTGTTCCTGACCGATATCTTGCCTACTGCATGGCAGGCTGTAACCAATGCCCAGGTCACTCGCGGCTCCAGTGTTGCGATTTATGGTGCTGGTCCAGTTGGTTTACTGTCGGCTGCCTGCGCACGTATGCTGGGTGCCGAACAAATCTTTATGGTCGATCACCACCCTTACCGCCTGCGTTTCGCCCATCAAACTTATGGTGCAATTCCAGTGAATTTTGATGAAGTCGATGCAGCTGAATATATTATTCAGAATACTGCCGGTCATCGTGGTGTTGATGCTGTCATTGATGCGATTGGTTTCGAGGCCAAAGGCAGTCTGCTTGAAACTGTGATGACAAATCTAAAAATTGAAGGTTCGAGCGGCTTTGCCCTACGTCAATGTATCGCCGCAGTACGCCGTGGTGGTGTGGTGAGTGTGCCAGGTGTATATGCTGGTCCAATTCATGGCTTCCTGTTTGGTGATGCCTTCGATAAAGGACTGACCTTTAAAATGGGTCAAACGCATGTACATAAATTCCTGCCACAATTACTTGAATATGTAGAAAATGGCCAGCTGTCTCCAGAAGTGATTATCACCCATCGCATGAAACTGGAAGAAGCTGCTGAAGGCTATCGTATTTTCGATAAACGTGAAGAAGACTGCCGCAAGATTATTCTGACCCCATAAATACAATCGTTAAAAAAATAGAAAGCGCCGTTAGGCGCTTTTTTTATTTTTGATCACCATTTTATAAACCGTATTTTTTTCTATTTTCAGTTTCTAAAAGCTCAGATCTATTGCCTGTTTATCAAATGAACTGGCACTAGGTCACGTGATGATCCAGCTTAAAGAAACTAAGCTATAGAAGTAAAAGTTAGAAAAATCTATAAGCCTATGATTCAGTAATAAAAAATTGAAAGTTCACTTGATTATTAAATTAATTGTGTAGTTTCACTACAGTGAAGATTTTTATAATTAAAATATGTTCCACGCTGATTGTTAATTAAATCTACAATATCAATATAAATCATTAATTTTTAAGTTATTTATATAATTTACCATTAAAAACAGATAAAAACTCACCTGAACTGGTTGCCGTTAAAGAACATAGAAGATATGGCTCCAACTAGTCTTTTAAATTCAAAAACCCATTTTAAATTTAAAAACACTTATCCACAAGATAGAGAAATTAGATTTAAATTTAAATTTAAAAAATTAAGAGATAAGAAAGACAATATAACTTGTGGATAAATACTATCTTATTCACATAAAAAAATATGGATAACTTTGCAGTTATCCACACGATTTATCAGGGTTTAATCAAGACTTAAAACAACACTATTCAAATATTTTTAGAAAATTTCGAAGTAACTTAATAAATCATTGGAACTTTAGGATTTCAAAAATCTAAGTTCTAGAATTTTCCATTCATCCTCTAGCTTCCAGATCTCCTGAAGACGCTGTTTATTATTTTCCAGTCCAATCAAGATCCGGCATTCGGTCTGATCTTCATTGTACTCGTATTCTTCATATTCTATATCTGGCTTCAACGGTTTCCATACGCCATTTTGTACCGCATGAGCAATCCGGTCATAACGCAGATAACTACTTTCTACGCGACCTTCCTGTTCAAAAACCACCTGAAAGTCCTGATGTTCATAGTGGCGCAGCACATCATAGTCGCCACTGTAGAATGCATTTGCCCAGATCTCACGTATTTCTTCAAGCTGGCTATCCATGGATAAACCTATTTATAAATAAGACTTGATTCTACTGAACCAGGCTTTTTTGAAACCTAATATCAGCGGATCATTGGTCTAAAAACTGCTTAGATTAAAATTATTCTAAACAGTTCATCCGGCATTAATAGAAAATTTACGTAAAAAAAGCGCCTTAAAAGGCGCTTTTTCGTTTCGATTTATTCCAATGGATCAGGTATCAATATCAGCATTCAAGGCATTTTCTTCAATGAAGGCACGACGCGGTTCCACATCATCCCCCATCAAACAAGAGAACATGCGGTCTGCTTCAATTGCATCCTGCACCGTCACTTGTAGCATGTTACGGTTTTCCGGATCCATCGTAGTTTCCCACAACTGGTCCGCGTTCATCTCACCCAGACCTTTATAACGCTGGATCATCATGCCGCGGCGAGAGTCTTGCAGAATGTGCTGCCAAACCTGATGGAAACTGCTGACCTGAATCTTGCGCTCACCTTTCTGTAAATAAGCACCCTCTTCAAGCAGCGTGAACCAGCTTTTCGAATTTTTCAGTAAACGTGCATATTCACTTGAGCTGAGCAGGCTAGCATCTAGCAGGTAATGATGCGGCAGGTTATGCACATAAATTGTAATCCGTGGTAACCAGCTTTCTACGATCTGGCCATCAACATCTTTTTCAAAACGTTCCAGACTCAATTCAGGACGTAAACTTGGCTGGATTTTTTCAATCGCTGCACGCAGGTCTTCACCCCAGGTTTCCACATACGCTTTATCTTCCAGCTGATCCAGCTTGAATGCTTCGAGTGAAATCAACGCATCCAGCAAGCTTGCAGGATAACGTACAGTTAAACGTGCCAGACTCTTTTGTGAAGTTTGATAATCGGTAATCACATTGGCTAGAGCTTCCCCACGAATCGCAGGGGCATCAGCACTGATATGCAGTTCCAGCTCATCAATCGCATTAGAAATCAGGTAAGTTTCCAGTGCATCATTGTCCTTGATGTACTGTTCCTGTTTGCCTTTTTTCAGCTTGTACAGCGGCGGCTGTGCAATATAGATATGACCGCGTTCCACTAGTTCCGGCATTTGACGGAAGAAGAAAGTAAGCAGCAATGTACGAATGTGTGAACCATCCACGTCAGCATCGGTCATGATGATGATTTTGTGATAACGCAGCTTGTCCGGGTTATATTCTTCACGACCAATACCACAGCCGAGTGCCGTAATCAGCGTACCCACTTCTGCAGAAGAAATCATACGGTCAAAACGGGCACGTTCCACGTTCAGGATCTTACCTTTTAGCGGCAGAATTGCCTGCATCTTACGGTTACGGCCCTGTTTTGCAGAACCGCCCGCAGAGTCACCTTCGACCAGGTACAGTTCAGATAAAGCTGGATCTTTCTCTTGACAATCCGCCAGTTTACCTGGAAGACCGGCGATATCCAGCGCGCTCTTACGACGGGTCATTTCACGGGCTTTACGCGCCGCATCACGGGCACGCGCTGCGTCAATGATCTTGCCTGCAATTGATTTAGCCGCCTGTGGATTCTCTAACAGATATTCAGAGAATGCCTTGTTCATGGCCTGCTCAACGGCAGATTTCACTTCACTCGATACCAGTTTTTCTTTGGTTTGTGAAGAGAATTTCGGATCAGGCACTTTTACTGACACAATGGCAGTCAGACCTTCACGCGCATCATCACCTGAAACCACAACTTTTTCTTTTTTCAGGATATTTTCACTGTCCATGTAGTTATTTAAACCACGGGTCAGTGCTGCACGGAAACCGGCTAAGTGAGTACCACCATCCTTTTGCGGGATGTTGTTGGTAAAGCAGCGTACATTTTCCTGATAAGAATCATTCCATTGCAGTGCAACTTCTACACCAATGCCATTTTCCGCCTGAGTGGTGAAATGGAAAATGTCATTCAGGTGGGTTTTACCTTGGTTAATGTACTTAACAAACTCAGCCAAACCGCCTTCATAGTCAAAAATGTATTCGGCATTGATACGTTCGTCACGTAATACGATTCGTACACCTGCATTCAGGAAGGACAGTTCACGTAAACGACGTGCCAGAATATCGACATTAAAAATGGTCTGGCTAAAGGTTTCAGCACTTGGCCAGAAACGCACGCGAGTACCGGTCTTATCGGTCTCACCTACTACTTTTAACGGGAATTGTGGGTCACCATGACGGTATTCCTGTTCATGGATTTTACCGGCACGATGAATAGTTAATTCCAGTTTTTCTGACAACGCATTTACTACGGATACACCTACACCGTGCAGACCGCCAGAAACTTTATAGCTGTTATCATCAAACTTACCGCCAGCATGCAGAATGGTTAGAATCACTTCTGCAGCAGACACGCCTTCTTCAGGGTGAATGTCGGTCGGAATACCACGGCCATTGTCTGATACTGAAACTGATTCATCTTCATGAATAGTCACTAAAATTTCATCACAGTGACCTGCCAGCGCCTCATCAATCGAGTTATCTACGACCTCGAAGACCATGTGGTGTAAGCCGGTACCATCGTCTGTATCACCAATGTACATGCCTGGACGCTTACGTACTGCGTCTAAACCACGTAATACCTTGATGCTAGAGGAATCATAAGCTTTTTCAGTGGTTTGTTCTGTTTGAGAAGCAGCTTGATCTTCTGAACTCATGGTTTCTCCCTAGTGAAATATAGGTTTATCCAAAGATAGGTAAAAATTTAAAAACTATTGCACAACAACTTGAACTGTACCGTTTTCAACATTGAATAACTGATATGAGATAGACAGATCATGTAGGTGCTTTTGTACTGATTCATGGTCTAAAGTGGTAATAAAAACTTGACTACCAAGCTGGCTCAATCGCTCAATTAAACGTTGTTGTGCGGTTAAATCTAATTCTGCTGTCACATCATCTAATAATACCACAGTTTCCTTATTACAAGAATGCAGCATTGCGATTTGCGACAGTTTAAGTGCCATCATTAAAAGCTTTTTTTGTCCACGGGACAGGATCACATCAGCATCCCCCAAAGGGGTCTTGATACGCAAATCTGCGCGATGTGGACCATATTCGGTATAGCGTCGTTCCACATCTTTATCATGATGATTAGTCAGGTCATTCAGCAGGCCGTTTTCGCTGTGAAAGCCAGGGCTGTATTCCAGAGAAATCTCCAGATCAGGCAGTAGATGCTTGAGATCATCCTCAAAAAATGGCTTCCACTGTTCCACGATGCCGACACGCTGGGAGTGCAAAATCTCGCCATACTCACTCAGCATCCGGTTCCACGGTTCCAGATCAGACAAACTTAGAAAACGTTTGGATTTAAGCAGGCTGTTCCGCTGTTTTAAGGCTCGTGAATAATATTGCCAGGCATGATAAAACTCTGGTTCCACGTGGAACATTAACCAGTCCAATAACTGACGACGTGGTTTGGCGCCATGATCGATAATATCGGTACTTTGTGGATCAAGCAGTTGTAAGGGCAACATTTTAGCAAGCTGGCCTTGAGTCGCAATCGCATCGCCATTGACCTTAATCAGCTGTTCCCCGCTGGCCATTTTTTGCATGCCGACTTTTTCAGTTTCCGATTGGGCGAACACAATCGCATCCGAGGCGCCATGCTGAATGTAATTTTTCGGGATATGGGTACGAAAGGAACGTCCTGTGGCCAGTAAATGAATAGCTTCCAGTACTGAAGTCTTGCCTGAACCATTCTGGCCATAAAAAACATTAAACGGTTGCAATCCCTGGAGTGCAACCGTTTTTAAATTTCGTACACGTTCAATATGAAGACGCGTAATATGCATAGCGTTGGCTTAGCTCAGCTGTCGCTTAGACACGCATTGGCATCACGACATAAGTCTGATCGGTATGAGATGGATCCTGAACCAGCACAGACTGATTCGCTTCAGTCATGGTCATCGATACATCTTCACCGTCCAGTACCCCTAGCACTTCAATCAGGTATTGCGCATTGAATGACATTTCCAGTGGTGCATCTGCATACTGGATGGCCAGATCTTCAATCGCCTCATCCTGTTCCGGGTTATTGGCACGAAGTTGTAATGAACCGGCATTAAAGTTCAGGAATACGCCACGTAGTTTTTCATTACTCAAAATAGCCACGCGTTGTAAAGATTGCTTAAACACGTCATGCGCAATAATCACATTCTTGTCGCCACCACGTGGAATCACACGGCGGTAGTCCGGGAATTTACCGTCAATCAGTTTCGTAGTGAAACGAACTGTGATATCGGTCTGTTCTTTATCACGGCTGGCCATGCGAATGGTCACATTCAATAATTCACGACCAATCAGCAGAGAAAGCTGCTCATCTTCAACGCTTAATAAACGTTGCAATTCAGCGACTGCCTTACGTGGAACAATGGCTTGAATCGGTTGAGTTGCTGTCGATTGTGCTGCTGTTTCACACAGTGCCAAGCGGTGACCATCTGTCGTTACCGCACGAAGCTGATTGGCGTCAATTTCAAGTAAAGTACCGGTCAGGTAGAAACGCACATCCTGCACTGCCATTGCGAAAGCCGTTTTTTCAAACAGACGCTTTAATTCGCGCTGAGTCACAGTCACTTGCGTGCCTTGAGTATTTTCAGTATTCAGTAATGGATAGTCATCCGCAGGCAAAGTACCGAGCACAAAACGACTATTTCCAGATTTCAAGATACAACGCTGGTCATCAGTAATTTGCAGGTCGATCAGGGCTGCCGATGGCAAAGATTTACAGATATCAATCAGCTTACGTGCTGGAACAGTGGTTTCACCGGCTTGCAGACATGCACCTTCAGCCAATTGTGTGCTGGCAACCAGTTCCACTTCCAGATCCGAACCAGTGACGGTCAAAGCTTCAGCAGTCACCTGGATTTTCAGGTTTGAAAGAATATTTAAGGTATGGCGACGTTCAACCGCTCCTACGACATGTGAGAGAACATTCAGTAAGCTTTCTTTCGCGATTTTTAAACGCACGGTACATTCCTCTAAAGCTGAAGATTAATAAGATAAAAGTTGAATTTTTAGCAGTTAACTATGCGGCAAAACAGGCCGCATAGCAAGAACAGAATTTGAGCGTTTTAGGTCAACTCTGCAACAGGCGTTGCAGGTTTTTATAGTCCTCATTGAAGATCGGATCTTCTTCACGCAAGCTTTGCACTTTTTCGCAGGCATGCATGACTGTACTGTGATCTCGACCACCAAAAGCCATACCAATTTCCGGGAAACTGTCTCCAGTCAGTTCACGTGCCAGACCCATTGCAAGCTGACGTGGACGGGCATAAATACGGGTACGTTTTGGACCTACCAGCTCTTTAAGCGGAATGCGAAAATACTCACTCACTACACGCTGGATATTTTCAGTACTGATGGTACGGGCACGAATTGCGAGGACATCTTTCAAAGACTCACGTACCACATCCAGATCAATCGGCGTTCCTTTAAAACGCGAGATCGCTACCACTTTATTTAGCGCACCTTCAAGTTCACGTACGTTCGCCACTACTTGTTGGGCGATAAATAGCGCACAGTTACGTGGTAAATCTACACCGGTGTTCTCGGCTTTTTTCAGCAAGATTTCAATGCGAGTTTCAATATCGGGTGGTTCCACACCCACAGAAAGTCCCCAGGAAAAACGTGAAACCAGACGTGGATCCAGTTCTGTCAATTCTTTAGGGTAACGATCCGAGGTCAGGATAATTTGCTTCGATTCATCCAGCAACGCGTTAAAGGTATAGAAAAACTCAACCAGACTGGCTTCTTTACCTGCGAGCAAATGAATATCATCGACTAGCAAAAGATCCAGTGAACGGCAGTTTTTCTTAAACTCTTCAACCTTGCCCTGTTGTAGGGAACTGACAAAATCCTGCACAAAGCTTTCTGCAGTCATATACATCACGCGGGCATTGGGTTTTGCCTGTAATAATGCATTTCCAACGGCCTGCATCAAGTGGGTTTTACCCAGACCAGTCGGACCATATAAAAATAGCGGGTTATGCTGTGAAGCCCCAAGTTGGGTTAACACCTTACGGCAGGTTTCAGCCGCCATCTGGTTAGAACGGCCTTCAACAAATAACGAGAAGGTAAATAAAGGGTTCAGCTGACGTTTACGGCTATTTTTGCCTGAATCTTCTTTTTCTTTCTTAGGACGCGGCGCTGGCGCAACCACAGGCGCAGATTCCAAAGCCGCTGTTGTCGTCGCTGGCTGTTCACTGGCAGATAAAATTGCACCTGGACGCGAATCCACCAGAATTTCAACTTTACGTACGCGACCTTCAGACAGCTGTTCGGCCAAAATTGAAATCAGTTCCAGATGATGCTCTTGAATGTAGCGCGTCCAATACGGATTAGGTGCATAAAGACGCAGGGTATCGTCCAGCTCTTCCGCAACCAACGGGCGAATCCACATTGTAAAGACATTTCCAGAGAGCTCTTGTCGCAAGCGATTTAAGCAGTCTGTCCAAAGCATGTGAATCCCCTATTCATTCCATTGTTAATCAAAAAGGCTGACCGCGACCAAAGCGGGTCGCCATTCTAACCAAGTTATCCACATCTGTCATGGCAATTTCCACAGATTTTGCGCAAAAAGCAGTCATGGTGGATAAATTTAAATTTAAAAAGCTGGTGTGGATAAGTTTATCCGCAAGCTGTGGATAAAATATAACACAAAGTTATCCACAAAGTATAAAATTAATAAAAACAGTTTTATCCACAAACTAAGTTTTTGTTTATTTAATACAAAATTAGCTTTTCCACAGAAAAAGCCCACCCTAATAGTAATAAATTTAAATTTATAAATTTGAATTTATTTATAAGATTCGATTCTTTTGTGGATAACTGAGAAAAGTTTAAATTTAAATTCAAAACTCAGGAGTTAAATTTAGATTTCACATAAGTTGTGGATAACTATGTTGATATAAGTGTTAATAACTTATATTTAATTTTAAAACAAATAGTTATATTGTGGTTAACTTATATATAGGTATTTGAATACAATTTTTTTAATCCCTATTTACAATTTTGATTTCAGTCTTATTTGAAAAGAAAGTGGCTTTTGCATTGACAGCTCAAGCAATGAGCACTAAAATCGCGGACCTTTATAGAAAGATCATTTTTGGAGTTTCAATATGAAACGTACATTCCAACCATCTGAATTAAAGCGTAAACGCGTTCATGGTTTCCGTGCTCGTATGGCTACTAAAGCTGGTCGTCAAGTTCTAGCTCGCCGTCGTGCAAAAGGTCGTCACAGCTTAACTGTTTAATCAGTTAGGCTTTGCCGATTTTGGGTGTTATGACTACACTTTATAGTTTTGGTACAGAGCTTCGTTTACGCTGTGCTGCAGATTATAAAGGAGTCTTTGATGGTGCGCTTTTTAAAGTGCATCAACCCCATTTCCTTTTTCTTGCAAAACATTCCGAACTGCCAAACAGCCGTTTGGGTTTAGTTGTTGCCAAGAAAAAAGTGCGCCGTGCGCACGAACGAAATCGAGTAAAACGACTTGCTCGCGAAAGTTTTCGCCTGCATCAACAGCAACTAGATGATTTGGATATTGTGGTTATGCCTAAAGTAGGTATAGAAGCAGTGCCGAACGCAGAGTTGCATCAGCAATTACAATTTGCCTGGCAGAAACTCAACCGTCTTGCCAAAAAGCATTCCAAAATAGCATCATCCTCCCCACAAAAGTAGAGATGGCCAATGGTACGTTTACTGCATTGGTTAATACGTTTCTATCAGATTGCGATTAGTCCTTTATTGGGACCACGCTGTCGTTATATTCCAACATGTTCTCAATATTCCTTGGAAGCAGTCCATACACATGGAGCTGTACGTGGTGTGTGGCTGGCTACTAAGCGTATTTGCCGTTGTCATCCGTGGGGTGGCTCTGGATATGATCCGGTTCCCCCGAAAGCGATTCGTTTTATTTCATTTCAGCAAATAGATTCTCAAACGCTTCACGTTGCTGTACCCTTTCGTGATCGTTTATTGAACCAAAATCACTCTAACCACTTGGGGTAATACATATGCAACAATGGGCCAGGATTGCAATTCTCGGAGCCATGTTTGTTGTCGCATATTTGCTCATTTTGGCGTGGCAAAAAGATTATGGCAATGCTGAAACCCAACCACAGCAAGAAGCTGCGGTTGTTTCACATGAAGTATCTGCAGATTTGCCAAATGCTCAGACGGCGACGACCGCCTCTGATCTGCCACAAGCAAATATGCCAGCGCAGCAAGCAACGGATGCCACCGCACCTGTAAGTCAGCAGCTTATTTCAGTACAAACTGACCTTTATCATCTTTGGATCAATCCTAAAGGTGGTGATATTGTTCGTGTTGAATTACTCAATCATGACAAGAATAAAGACAGCGATGAACCTTTCGTCATGCTGGAAAGCGATGCGAAACGGACTTATGTCGCGCAGTCAGGTTTAATTGGTCTAAATGGACCGGACAGCAGCCGTAATGGTCGTCCAAGCTATGAGCTGGAAAAAACTGCTTATAGCCTGGCAGATGCCAAGGCAGTCAAAAACAAAGATGGCGAGAATGTAAAAGTTCTGTCTGTGCCAATGGTATTCAAGACTGCAGATGGTGTAGAAGTCATTAAAACCTTCAACTTTACTGAAGGTGAATATCCGGTAGTTGTGAATCACAAAGTGGTCAACCGCAGCGGCCAGACCTGGCAAGGTCAGATGTTCGGTCAGATCAAACGTGACAATTCCGAAGATCCAGGTAAATCTGATCAGGGTATCTTCACACTGGGAACGTTCCTGGGCGGCGCTTGGGGTACACCGGATGAAAACTACAACAAGTTAAAATTTGACAACTTTGTTGAAGAAAAACTGAATACCGAAGCCAAAGGTGGCTGGGTTGCAATGGTTCAGCACTACTTCGTGAGTGCCTGGGTGCCAGGTAACCTGAAATTGACTCAAGCCAATGGTGAAGCCTACAGTGCGAAGCTGGAATCACGTAAATCAACTGATAACATGAATATCATTGGTTTTACTTCTCCAACTTTCAATGTGCCTGCAGGCACCGTAGCTGAAATCGATGCGACCTTCTACTCTGGTCCAAAAGTTCAATCGGAGCTGAAAGACCTAGCGACTGGTCTGAACCAGACTGTAGATTATGGCTGGTTATGGCCAATTGCCAAACTGCTGTTTGTTGGTCTTGAGTTCTTCCATGGTCTAGTGGGTAACTGGGGTTGGGCAATCATCCTGTTAACCGTACTGGTTAAACTGATCCTGTGGCCATTGTCGTCGAAGAGCTACCGCTCTATGGCGAAAATGCGTGTGATTGCACCTGAAATGCAACGCATGAAAGAAGAGTTTGGTGAAGACCGTATGCGCTTCTCTCAGGAAATGATGGCACTGTACAAACGTGAGCAGGTGAATCCACTTGCTGGCTGTTTACCATTGTTACTGCAAATGCCAATTTTCCTGGCATTGTACTGGGTACTGATGGAATCTGTAGAACTGCGCCATGCACCATGGATGTTCTGGATCCAAGATTTATCTTCAATGGATCCTTGGTTCATCCTGCCATTGATCATGGGGGCGACCATGTATATTCAGCAGATGCTGAATCCGCAGCCAACTGATCCAATGCAGGCGAAAGTGTTCAAGATTATGCCAGTGATCTTTACAGTATTCTTGCTGTTCTTCCCGGCAGGTCTGGTGTTGTACTGGATTGTGAACAACTTGATCACGATCTTGCAGCAAACACTGATCAACAAGTCTGTTGCCAAAGACCGTGCTAAACGCGATGAGGCAACACCAGTCAACTAAGTTGTACTGATGGGCTGAATAAATCCGCTTAAGATGGTAATCTTGAGCGGATTTTTTTTGCTGTATTTTTAAGTTTTTCTAGGTGAATGTTATGCTCGACCGAACTACGATTGCTGCGATTGCAACTCCCCCAGGACGTGGCGGTGTAGGTGTCATTCGCCTGTCGGGTCCCAAGTCTTATGAAATTGCCCAGACTTTGAGCCAAAAAGATTTGCCCAAAGCCCGTTTTGCCGGATTCCGTCAGTTCTATGATGCAGCCGGCGAAGTGATGGATGAGGGTCTGGTGATCTGCTTCCCGAATCCGAATTCCTTTACTGGTGAAGATGTGGTGGAACTGCAAGGCCATGGTGGTCCAGTGATCCAGAATGCCCTGTTGGGCCGTTTGCTGGAACTGGGTGCCACTGCAGCCAAAGCCGGTGAATTCTCGATGCGTGCCTTTGAGAATGGCAAGCTGGATCTGGTCCAGGCCGAAGCCATTGCCGATCTGATTGATGCGACCTCCCAAGCGGCTGCCCGGTCTGCAGTCCGTTCGCTGCAAGGGGCATTCTCGACCAAGGTCAATACGGTATTAGAACAGCTGATTCACTTGCGTTTGCATGTCGAAGCGGCGATCGATTTCCCGGAAGAGGAAATTGACTTTCTGGCTGATGGCAAGATTTTAAATCTGCTGGATGGCGTGGCGAATGCCGTCACTCAGGTTCAGCAATCTGCACGTCAGGGTCAGTTACTGCGTGAAGGCCTACAAGTGGTGATTGCCGGTAAACCCAATGCAGGTAAATCATCCCTGCTGAATGCACTAGCAGGTAATGAACGTGCGATTGTGACCGATATTGCCGGGACAACCCGTGATGTATTGCATGAAAAGATCACATTGAATGGCCTGCCGATTACCCTGACTGATACTGCTGGTCTGCGTGAAACCGGCGATATTGTGGAAAAAGAAGGTATTCGCCGTGCGATTAAAGAAATTGAACAGGCCGATCTGCTATTGCTGGTTTATGACCTGAGCCAAGGTGATGACCCATTACAGCTCGCTCAAGAATATTTTGCCGAACATCTTGAGCCGAAACGTCTGGTCCTGATTGGGAATAAAGCGGATTTGACCGGTGCTGAAGCTGTTATCGGAGATTTCAAGGGCTTTCGTCATATTACCGTCTCAGCCAAGCAGGAAACTGGCGTTCAATCGCTCATAGATGCGATTACAGCGCATGCAGGCTTCCAACCTGAAGAAGATACCTTTATTGCCCGTACCCGCCATTTAGACGCAATGAAGCGCACTCAGATGTACCTAGCTGAAGCCCGTGAGCAACTTGTTGTTTATAACGCAGGTGAACTTGTCGCAGAGTCTTTACGTCTGGCACAGAATGCGCTGGGCGAAATTACCGGTGACTTTAGTGCGGATGATCTGCTAGGCAAAATTTTTGGATCATTCTGTATTGGTAAATAATATTTAAAAAATAAAAAAGCCCTCATTCGAGGGCTTTTTTATTAGGCTTTTATCTGCAGTTTTTGATGCCATAACCACAAGATTAGACAGAGTGCACTGATCACTACACAGAAGCTGATCACGGCAAATCCTAAGCCGAAGTGATCAGCCAGATACCCCACCGCGATAATCGGCACAATCGTGCCCAAATAGCCAATAAACAGGTAAGTCGACATCACGGCTGCCCGATTTTGCAAGGTTGTGATCGCATGAATCACACCGAATGCGCCCATTAAGGCAAAACCATGTCCAATCCCGAATAAGATATCACTGGCGAAGAACAAGATACTTGCTTTAAGGATCATACAAAGAGCAAGACTAACCAAGCTCACCAGCATAATCATCAAGCCAATATTCAGACATTTCTTTGCAGGAACAGCTTTAGCAAAGAACTGCACCACAGCAGAAATCAGCAAAATACAGGTAATGGCGGTACCGCTGACCAAAGGACCATGCCAGGGCAAGATATCCTGCACAAAAGACGGTGACAGTGAAGCAAATAAACTGAAAGCAGCAAAGGCATTAAATGCAGTTAATCCCACAATCATGAACACAGCATGATATTGAGGTTCAGGACGCAGTAATTTCGGTGCAATACTAAAAGGCTGACGTTCAAAAGCAGGGGTTTTTAGCCAGAATAATCCGACAAAACACAGCACTGCCCCAAGAATAATTGGGAGGTATGGAGTAATTAATGGAGCTTGAGAAAACTGCGCAATTACCCCACCCACAAACGGCCCCAAACCAAAACCTATGGCCGTCAGAATCGATACCAGCTGCGGTGCAAGCTGCTTATGAGTCTCTGGAATGGTTTGCATCATGCCTAGCATTGCTGAAGTGGTCATCAGGCCTGAAGCAATACCAATGATAAAACGGCCCACCGACAAAATCAGCGCATTCTCGGCAAAGACTGAAATGACCAAGCCAATGCTAATAAATACCAGACCAATTTGTAGCGTTCTTAAGAAACCAATCGTGTTGCTGGTACGCCCCAGGAATAATAAGGTACCCAGACAGCCAAACATATAGGCGACAAAAATATAGGTAATCTGGCTTGGCGATAAATGCCAGATCTGTTGATAAATGGGATAAAGCGGACTTGCCAGTGCTGTACCGATGGTACCCATAATCAATGCAAGACTGACCATGGCGAAAGGTCGCCATGAGATATTTTCTGTCATGTAGCTGCCGTAAAAGTTTCACCACATTTTAAAAAGAATGATGTGGAAGAAAGAAGAGAATGGGTGGCAGTGTATCGGTTAGATGAAAAAGCGGTCAATTATCTTGCTGTAAAGAAAACAAAAATGTTGAACTAAACAATTAGCCATAACGCTTTAATAATTTTAAAAACTCAGCCAGTTCTTCTTCATTAACCACAGCTTCTCCAATGACATGCTCTCTTAAATGGGTTTCGATCAATTCATTCATCAAACCGTTTATGGCACCTTTAACGGCTGCAACCTGTTGCAGGACCTGAATACAACCTGCTTCAGGATTCAGGAGAGACTGCTCTACAGCGTTCATCTGACCTTGCAAGCGCCGTACCCGGTTTAATATTTTTTTATCATCATGTACATGACTCACCACAAATCTCCAAAAATAAATATACTAGGGGGGAGTATTAATAATAGTTCTCTTTTATGCAAAAACATAACGCCGATTCGCACAGCCATCAATTTGATGAAGGTAATCCACTCGCACAGAAAAAGATTCTGTTTGCCACGATTCTGACTGCCGTCATGATGGTGCTGGAAGTATTAGGGGGATGGATCTTCCAGTCAATGGCTTTACTTGCTGATGGCTGGCATATGGGCTCGCATGTATTGGCCTTGGGACTAGCTTACTTTGCCTATAAAGCGGCCCGCCATTATGCGAATGATCCCCGCTTTAATATGGGTACTTGGCGGATTGAAATTCTGGCCAGTTATAGCAGTGCAATTTTATTGCTTGTAGTAGCCGGTTTTATGGCGATTCATTCAGTAGAACGTCTATTTTCGCCAATTCAGATTCATTATAACGAAGCCATTCCAATCGCGATTTTAGGACTATTGATTAATCTGGCCTGTGCCTGGTTGCTGCATGATGATGGGCACCATCACCATGATCATCATCACAGACATTCCCATCACGAGCATGATAATAATCATGGTCATCATGACTTGAACCATAAAGCGGCCTTTCTGCATGTGGTTGCTGATGCTGTAACTTCTGTTCTGGCCATTATTGCCTTGTTTGCTGGAAAATATATGGGCTGGGATTTTCTCGATGCAGTACTGGGACTGGTCGGCTCAATCCTGATTGCACGCTGGGCGATTGGCCTGCTAAAGCAAAGTGCCAAGACTTTACTGGATGCCGATATGGATGCCCCAGTGGTCGAAGAAATACGTGAAGTCATTGCTGAATATGGGAATGATCTGCATTTAACTGACCTGCATGTATCGAGAGTCGGTAAAGGTAAATTTTCCTGTTTTGTTGCCGTTCAAACGGGAATCCCCATTAGTGCTGATCAAATCCGTGAGGCGATCTCTATTCATGAAGAAATTGTGCATATCTCGGTGGAAGTCAATCAGCATTAAAGGGGCAATGTTCCACGTGAAACATGATTGATTGATCAGTTCGATTTGAACATCAGGCTACATAAAATAGTCAGAATTTTCTTTTTAAAAAGACTAAAATCGAAACACATTTAACTTGGACCTGAGCAGGACATTCATGCAAATAAGAAATATGCTGCTGGCTTTGACCCTCTTCCCTGGCCTTAGCTTTGCCAATGTGGATACAGTTAAAGCCAATCTGGCAAAAAACAGTCCCAACCTGAAAATTGAAAATATTCAGCCCACCGAAATGAAAGGAATCTATAGCGGTTCCATGCAGGGGCAGATTGTCTATCTGAATGAAGATGCCCAGCATCTCCTAGCTGGTTCAATGTTCCGTATTCAGGACCAGCATAATCTGACTCAGGATTTATTACTCAAACAAAACAGTGTCGACTGGAAAAAGTTACCGCTACAGGATGCGATTAAATCAGTCAGAGGGACAGGAAAACGTCAGCTTGCCATCTTTTCTGACCCAAATTGCCCGTATTGTAAACAACTTGAAATAGAGCTGAAAAAACTCAAAGATGTCACGATTTATACCTTCATTCTGCCTTTAAAACAGCAGTCAATTGCGCCGTCCAAACAGGTTTATTGTGAAAAAAATCCGGCCCAGGCCTGGGAAGACATGATTGGTCAAGGTATACAGCCTAAATCGAAAAAGAGCTGTAGCAATCCAATTGAACGTAATAAACAGCTGGCACAATCACTCGGTGTAAATGGCACACCAGCGATTATTTTCTCGAATGGTTTTAAAGTCATGGGCGCTCAGCCAGCAGAACAGATTGAACAAGGTTTCAAAGAATTCGGCCTGTAAAATTCTGACTATGATCAATAAAAAAAGAGCACCTATCTAGGCACTGCTGTCCCATAGTTTGCTTTAAATAAAAAAACCTGAGTCCTAACAGTTAAAATATGAGTGCAAACAAACACTTCAACGACCAGGATTCAGGTTTTGTCCCATCAGAATACCGTATTTCATGAGCTAATTAAACCTGTTGTGCGACAGGATTTTGAACAACTTGCTAAAGTACACCATGTTGGACAGAAATTTAGAGCGGCTTCCCGGTGGGATCAGTTTATTGCCA